>JBBQKY010000017.1:0-22743 GCA_038327385.1 Propionibacteriales bacterium | reverse complement strand
GTCGTAGATCGGGGTGCCGGTCATGCCCAGCGGGTCGATGTTGCCGCAACCCAGCTGGGACAGCGGCACCGGGCTTCCGACGTGGCGACGCCAGCGCACGTTGCCCCTGAAGGTGATGCCGTACATCGAGTCGTTCTCCGTGACGACGATGATCGTGCCGTTGACGACCAGCGGCTCCCCGTACACGGCGCCGTCGAGACCGCGCGACCACGCGGTGGACAGCCGACCGGTGGCGGTTCTGGCGCGGGAGTCGAAGCCGTGGCGTTTCTGCCCGAAGTGGTAGGTGGTCCAGTTCTCCGGAGTGGTGTTGGGCGCCACAGATCGGTGGGTGGCCACCGAGGGATTGCCTGCGTCGGCGGTGTTGCAGCCGACGAGCAGCAGTGCGAGCAACGACGTGCCCGCAACGAATCCGCGGTAGGGATGAGCGAACCTGTGCATGAGGCCTCCGTCTAGCTACCCCCACACGAGTGTCCCCGGGCTCCGGGGAACCGTTAGTGCCAGTGTGCACCGCTCCGGGTGGTTTTCACCAACGGACAATCTTCAGCCCGCAGCGCCGGGCCGCCGTCCGCCGGTCGAGCGGCGAGGCGCCTAGTCGGCAGTTCGGCACACCTGTTGTACCGAAGCAGGGACGGCAATACCTGAGCGCAGGTCTGGTGACTGCGTGGCGCGGCCAGCGAAATTCCAGAGCGGTACGACGCCTGCCCAGGCGGGCCCCTCGACGTCGTCGGCCGGGTCTTCCGGCCACCCAACGGACACCTTCAGGGACCACTGGGAGATCGGCAGCGCGAGCACGAGGGTGGCGGCGAGCTCCTTGGCGCTGGGGCAGCGAATCTCCGCCACCCGCCCAGGCAGCAGTGCTTCGGTGATGATGTCGAGCGCGTGAGACTTGTCGTCGAGGTCGGCGACAGCGCTGAAGGTGCCGAACAGCACCGCGCTGCGGTAGTGCATGGACGACTCGAAAGCGGAGCGGGCCACCACGAGCCCATCCACCGCGGTGACCGCGAGACTTGCCTGGGCGCCGGCGGCGAGGAGCCGCATCCAGGCCGAGCCGGTGGAACCGTGGGCGAGCACTCGGTCTCCGTCCCTGGCAATCGCCGTGGCGATCACGACGGGGTGCCCGTCGGCGACGAGCCCGATATGGCCGACGCGTTCGCCGTCCAGCAGCGCATCGAGCCTCGAGCGGTCCCTTGATGCTCGCTCGGGCTGTCTGGTCAATGTCGTCCTCGGCATGGCGACAGACTAGGAGAACCGCGCCGCGGTCTTCCCCACCCGGGCGCTGTGTGAGCCACGCTGCTCGCCATCGCCCAAGGCAAATCACTAGAACAGGTGTTCGATTCGCGGTACACTCAGGGCATGACACTGCAGTTTCAGGCCTCGTTGCTCGACGCGGCGATCGGTGCCCCGGCCATCGAAGACTTGGCGCTGCTTCGACGGACCAAGCTGAGCCACGGGGCCTGGGTCGATGTGTTGCCGGGCTGGGTGAACGGCTCGGACGACCTCTTCGTCAAGCTGGTCGAGACCGTGCCCTGGCGCGCGGAGCGGCGCCAGATGTACGAGCGCGTCGTCGCTGTTCCCCGCTTGCTCAGCTGGTACGGGGATCATGACGAGCTGCCGGACCCCCTTCTGGCTGAAGCGCGCGACCTGCTGAGTGACCACTATCGCGACGAGCTCGGCGAGCCCTTCCGTACGGCTGGCCTGTGCTACTACCGCGACGGGGAGGACAGCGTGGCCTGGCACGGGGACACGATCGGGCGCAGCCGTTGGGAGGACACCATGGTGGCCATCCTGTCGCTCGGTGCGGCACGGCGGCTGTCCCTTCGGCCGCGGGACGGACGAGGGGAGACGCTCGGGTTCAACCTCGGCCACGGCGACCTGATCGTCATGGGCGGCTCGTGCCAGCGCACCTGGGAGCACGCCATTCTCAAGACGGCGAAAGCCGTGGGTCCGAGGATCAGCGTCCAGTTCCGCCCAGCAGGGGTCCGCTAGACGCCGGGGGTGACGGGTTCGCCTGAGCCCTGAGGTGGCGTCGAGGTTCGGGCGGCAGTCAGGTGTATAGGCAGAACGGGTGACCCGCAGGGTCGAGCAGCACGCGCACGTCGTCCTGGGGCTGGAACTCGGCTTGCTCCGCCCCAAGCTCGAGTGCATGAGCAACCGCTGCGTCGAGGTCGCTCACCTCGAAATCCAAATGCATCATCATCTGTTGTCCGCCACCGGCGTCCGGCCAGGTCGGGCGGACGTAATCACGCGCAGTCTGGAAGGCGAGGTAGGCCACTCCGCTGGACGGAGCCATCGCGGCCCACGCTGGCGACTCCTTCGAGATCTCCCAGCCGAGCAGGTCGGCGTAGAAATGCGCCAGCGCTGGCGCGTCGGGGGCGTCCAGAACGGTGCCCCACCAGTCCGCTCTCGACCAACGGTCGACCGAGTCGTCAAGCTCGTCGCGCCCACGCATGGACGCGATGATCACAGACCGCGACATCGTGCGCAAACTCCGGTAGGCAGGCGGTCACTGAGCCCGCGGCAACCCATGTTGAGCGTCGCTTGGAGGGGACTGTTGAGCGGCGCCGCTACAGGCGCTTGCCGAGGTGCACAGCAGACGCGTAGGGAGCGTAGAAGCCGAACTTGGGCACGTCGACGTACCCCGACGAGCGGTAGAGCCGGATAGCTGCGCGTTGCGGTGCCCCGGTGGACAAGACGACGGCGTCCGCACCGGCCGCTTTCGCCGACGACTCCAGGTGCCGGAGGATCTGCCTCGCGTACCCGCGGCCGCGGGCGTCGGAGTCGACGTACATGCGCTTGATCTCCACCGGACGAGCCGCCGGCATCTCCGGCAGCGGCTCGATCCATCGCCAGCCGCCCATGGCGCATGGCCGCTCTCCTTCGTACCCCACGAAGAACCGCCCACCCGGTGGGGCGAACTCCCCCGGGTCGACCGGGGCGTCGTCGGGTCCGTCGTAGAGCGAGTGGTAGTAGGCCTGCACCGCCTCGGTCATCGCCCTCACCGCGGCCTCGTCGTACCGCACCGCGCGGATCTGCCAACGCGCGGTCTCGCCGGCGCTGGGGTTCGGGTCGCGCATCGGTCCGTGCTCCTCCGTAGGGTTCGACCATGGCAGCTGGCCAGCGGCGCACGGCGCGAGCGGACGTCCGGCCAGCGCTGCCCGAGTCCCTGGACACCGCCGTGCTGCCCCGCGACGACATCTTGGACGACGCATTCCTCCGTGCTCTGCGGTTCGAGGGGCTCGACCTGTCAACTCGGACCGCCAGGCTAGTAGACATCGACGGCTGCCATCTGGTCGGCACCTCGCTGGCCGGAGGGACGCTCGAAAGGTTGACGGTCATCGACTCGGTGTTGGACCGTTGCGACCTCGCCAACCTCGCGCTGAGCCACTCGTCGCTGCGCAGGGTCGAGCTGACCGGGTGCAGGGCGACCGGCCTCGTCGCTTCCGGCACATCGCTCAGGAACGTGACATGGCGGGACTGCACCGCGAACCTGAGCGCCTTCCGGTTCGCGACGTTCACGAAGGTTCGACTCGTCGACTGCCGCCTGCAGGGGGCGGACTTCGTCTCCGCCGACCTCACGGGGGCAACGTTTCGGCGCTGCGACCTGTCCCGTGCCGAGCTCTCCCAGGTCAAGGCCCACGGCGCCGTCTTCGTCGACTGCAGCTGGGACGGTGTTCGCGGCGTGACAAGTCTGGCCGGGGCAACTGTCGTACACACCTCGCCACTGGATGCACACGCGTTCATGCTGGCGACCGCTGGCAGTCTCGGCATCACGGTAGGCCAGCCCGACGACTTCCCCGAGCCGGAGTGACGGTCAGCTTCCCCAGGTAGGCCGGAGCGGGAAGGCGGCGTCGCCGTTCGCAGCCGTCCGCACCCCGAGGATCTGGTGCAGCTGGATCTCGTTGCGTTCGAAGGCCAGCCGCGAGCCGGCCATATAGAGACCCCACACCCGGGCTGTCGACTCGCCGACCTCGGCCACCGCCGCGTCCCAGTTGATCACGAGGTTCTCACACCAGTGCGCAAGGGTCAGGGCGTAGTGCTCGCGCAGGTTCTCCTCGTGGCGCACCTCGATTGCGGCGTTCTGTGCAGCAGTGATGACACGCCCGGACCCGGTGAGCTCCCCATCGGGGAACACGTACCTGTCGATGAAGGGACCGGTCTTGACCGAGGTGCTGTTGGTATAGCGAGTGATGGAGTGGTTGAGCAGCCGGCCACCGTCGCGCAGCTTCCCCCGCAGGTACTGGAAGTACGCCGGGTAGTTGGCCACGCCGACGTGCTCGAGGAGCCCGATCGAGCTGATCGCGTCGTATCCCGAACCCGGGGAGTCGCGGTAGTCCGAGTGCAGGATCGTGACCCGCTCGGCCAGCCCTTCGCGTTCCACGGCGGCATTGGCCCAGAACGCCTGTTCCTTCGACAGCGTGACCCCGACCGCCTGCACGCCGTAGTGCTTCGCCGCATGCCGCGACATGCCGCCCCAGCCGCAGCCCACGTCGAGCAGCCGCATCCCCCGTTCGAGACCGAGCTTTCGGGCCACCAGGTCGAACTTCTCCTCCTGGGCCTCCTCCAGGCTCGCGTCGGGCTTCGGGAAGACCGCGCACGTGTACGCCATGGACGGCCCCAGCACGAGCCGATAGAACTCGTTCGACACGTCGTAATGGTGGTGGATGGCCTCGGAGTCGCGACGGCGAGAGTGCCGCAATCCCTCAGCCGTACGACGCCAGCGCGGCAACGTCTCCTGCGGCGGCGGCGGCGGCGGCACCAGGCGACGCCAGCCCATCTCCCTGACCACTGTGGCGATCTCGGCAGCCGTCGGCCGGTGCAGCCGCCACGATCCCAGCATCTGGAAGGCGTCATACGGGTTGCCGGGATGAGCGCCTTCGACATCGAGGTCTCCCGCCACGTAGGCCCGGCCGAGCCCGAGGTCACCCGGCGCGGTGGCGAGATACCGCAGTCCTCGCTCGGTCTTCAGGCGCAGCGTGTACTGCGCGTCGGGTGGCCCGAAGCTGCTGCCGTCATACGCCTCGAAACGCATCGGAGGGGTGTCCTCGACCATCAACGCCACGATCTCCGCGATCTTCACTGAGATCTCACCACCTTCTGGTAAAAACCGGTCAGCCGGTGACCGGGGTCGTACTGATCCTTGACCACCCTGTAAGCCTTACCCCCGTAGGCCCTGTCGAACGTGTCCTCGTCGTAGAACACATCGGAGTACAACGACTTGTGCCCGTCATGGTCCGCGACCGCGTGCTCGACCATCCTATTGACGTCGCCGTCGTGACGCCCGGGGGCAATCGGCACGGTGCCCCAGAACCCGACGTTGACGTAGAGCTGCCCGGTCTCGAGTGGGTAGAGCGGCCACTCCCGTGCTCCGTCGGCGCGCTGCCGCAGGGACACCGGGCACAGCCAGACCGGCCGCATGGACACGTTGGCGTCGAACCACCTGAGGAACTCCGCGGCGCGGTCGACCGGAATCTCGACATCCTGGATCACCCGCTCCACCTCGGGTCTCCCCCGCATGCGCTGGAGCCGGCCGTACAACCCAAAGCGGTTCTCCAGCCCCACGAGCCGGTGGTAGACGTCGCTGCGGAGCCACCGCTTCGGCCAGAGCCGCCTGACTCTCGGATTCTGGGCACCGAAGGCACCCGAGCACCAGAACCAGTCGGTGTCCCAGCGCCATAGGTAGTCGTGCACGGTGAGCACGTCCCGCGAGCGCTCGCGGATCGACGTGTAGTAGATCTGCTGGCGCGTGTAGTCGCTGGCCGAGAGCAGGCCGGACTCGGCGACCTCGGTCGCCCACCCGCCGAGCGTCAGGTACGACTCGGTCGGCCCGAAGAACACGCCGTCGACGAAGTGAACGGCCTCCCCACACCACGCCTTCGTCCGGCACACGGTGTCGACAGCGTCGGTGAGCGCGTCGAGGTCGCTGAACTGCACATGGCGCAGCGCGACGTACGGCGCCACCGGCTCGAGCTCGATGCGGATTCGCACGGCGTAACCGAGGCTGCCGTAGGAGTTGGGGAACGCGGCGAACAGGTCGGCGTGCGGCCCGTCGGGTCCGCAGGTCACGATCTCGCCGGCACCGGTCAACACGTCCATCTCGATGACCGACTCGTGCGGCAGACCGTTCCTGAACGAGGGCGACTCGATACCGAGACCGCTGATCGCGCCGCCCAACGTGATCGTCTTGAGCTGAGGTACGACGAGCGGCATCAGGTCATGGGCAAGAGTCGCCGCGACCAAGTGCTCGTACGTGCACATCCCTTGTACGTCGGCGGTGCGAGCCTCGGGATCGACGGCGATGACCTCGTCCAGGCCGGCCACCTCGAGTCCGACGGTCGGGGCAGCGGATCGGCGGCGGAACAGGTTCGAGGTGCGTTTGGCCAGGCGTACCGGCTGGTCCGCAGGGATCGCGGCGTACGACTCACGAAGCGCGGAGACCGCTTCCTCGTGCCGCCGCTGGGCAGTGTCAGAGCCAGCCATTGTCGGAACTGTAGTGCCCCGCTCTATCGTGAGGGCGTGGCCGATGAGACGTCGAGCGGACTGGGCGCCGCCGACGAACGACATCTACGGGTGTCGGACCGCGACCGGGACGACACGATCGACCTTCTCGCGGTGGCGGCGACCGATGGCCGGCTGACCCTCGTCGAATACGGCGAGCGCGCCGACAAGGCACTCGTGGCGGTGACGCGGAGCGACCTGGTGGTGCTCACGCAGGACCTCGTGTCGGCGCCGGGCTCGTCAGCGAAGGCCTCGGTTGTCGACTCTCCGGTGGCAGCCGTTGAGCGGGTCGTCGCCATCTTCGGCAGTGAGCATCGGCTTGGTCGGTGGTCGGTGCCGGGGCGGCTGAAGGCCAGCGCGGTTTCGGGGAGTGCAAGCTCGAGCTGCAGGACGCCAGCCTGCACGCCCGCGTGACGGTGCTGGATGTGAAGGCGGTGTTCGGGAGCGTGGAGATCGTGGTGCCGGAAGGAGTCGAGGTCCGGCTGTCCGGGATGTCACTCTTCGGCTCCCGCTCGTGCCGCGTCGAGCGCGACACACCGAGCGGCGCCCCGGTCGTGGAGGTGCGAGGCAGCGCGATATTCGGCGAGATCACGGTCCACCACCCGGGCCGGCAGGAAGGCACCCGCAACGAGAACGGTCAGCGGCTCTTGCCGTAGCCGCGCCCGCAACTTGAGTCCCGATTCGTGAGCATGAGATCGTGACGAGATGTGCCGAAACATTCGAGTTCTCTACAACTTCGAGCCCCCGACGACAGAAGACGAGATCGACGCGGCGGCTTTGCAGTACGTCCGCAAGGTGTCCGGCATGGCCAAGCCGTCGCAGGCGAACGAGGACGCCTTCGCGGCAGCCGCTGCTGCGGTGACGGCAGCAACCCGCACGCTCCTCGCGTCGATGGTCACCAGCGCTCCTCCGAAGGACCGGGACGTGGAGCGAGCGAAGGCACGCGAGCGCGGGGAGCGACGGGTCGAGCAGCAAACGTCGAAGCTCCGGCTAACGCCGGTCGACGTCACCTGACGCCGACAGACCGCCAGTAGGCGTTGAGCGCCCCGTTTGTCTTGACGAACCAGATGATCGGGCCAACGATGATGATGAAGCCGGGGATGGCCCAGAGTCCGGTAACAGCGCTCACCGGTCGGTGCTCACCTCTTCTGGCGTAGAGGTTCCCCACCTCTGACGACGTGACGAACGGCATCACAACTCCCACGAAGATCGCGAGGACGAGTGCGATCCCGCCGCCGAGACCCTGGCCGGAGTGGGCCTTCATCTCTTGGTGCACCTTGTAGTACCAGTACCACTGGTAGAAGCCGATCGTCACGATTGACAGCAGGATCGCGGACCCGGTGCCGCGGACCTGACCGACGGGTCCCGGCTGCGTCATGGGGCCGTGGAACTGCTGAGGACTCTGAGCGGACATGGCTGACCCTCGTGAACCCGTCGGTCAGTCGACCAGGGCGTAGCCGCGCTCGCCGTGGACGACGGTGTCCACGCCTGCCTGCTCGTCCTCGCTGGTGACGCGGAAGCCCATGGTCTTCTCGATGGTCCACCCGATTGCGTAGGCCATCCCGAACGAGTAGGCCGCGACACCGAAGGCACCGAGGGCCTGCGCTGACAGCTGGTGGAGGCTGTGGCTGTCAAGCAGGCCGATCTTCGTCCCGAAGATGCCGATGTACAAGGTCCCGATGAGGCCGCCGATGAGGTGGATTCCCACGACGTCGAGTGAGTCGTCGAAGCCCAGCTTCCACTTGAGCTCGATCGCGTAGCAGCACACTGCCCCGGTGATAGCCCCGAGGACGATGCCCCAGAAAGGTGTGAGGATGTTGCATGCCGGGGTGATCGCCACCAAGCCGGCGACGGCGCCGGAGGCCGCGCCGATCGAGGTCGGCTTGCCCTCGCGGTACCGCTCCACGATGAGCCAGCCGAGAATGCCCGCGCCGGGTGCTGCCAGCGTGTTGATCCACGCGATGGCAGCGGTTGTGTTGACGGCCGCCGCGGACCCCGAGTTGAAACCGAACCAGCCGAACCACAGCAGCGCTGCGCCGAGGAGGGTCAGCGGCACGTTGTGCGGCTTGCTCATGCCCCTGGCGAACCCGATGCGCTTGCCGAGCACCAGCGCAAGAGCCAGCCCCGCTGCCCCGGCGTTGATGTGGACCGCCGTACCGCCCGCGAAGTCGTTGACGCCCAGGCTGTAGACCGACCAACCGCCATCGGTCAGATTGCCCGTGCCGTCGACCGTGAAGTTGAAGACCCAGCTAGCCACCGGGAAGTAGACCAAGGTGGCCCAGACCCCGGCGAAAACCATCCAGGCCCCGAACTTGGCCCGGTCGGCGATCGCACCCGAGATCAGGGCGACGGTGATGATCGCGAACGTCGCTTGGAACGCCACGAAGGCCAACGAGTATGTGTCGGCCACGTTCGCGGCGGCCATCGCGCCGTCACTGCCGATGCCGAGGAAGTCGTGCAGCCCGATGTTCGAGAGTGGGTTCAGCAGCACATGCGGGATCAGCCAGTCATCCCCACCTCCGAACGACATCCCGTAGCCGAAGAGCACCCACAGGACGCCAACCAGGCCCATAGCGCCGAAGCTCATCATCATCATGCTGATGACGCTCTTGGCCCGGACCATCCCGCCGTAGAAGAAGGCGACTCCGGGAGTCATCAGGAGCACGAGGGCAGCGGCCACGATCAGCCACAGGGCGTTGAGGTTGCTGGTGACGTCGGCGGTTCCGCCGGGTGCAGCCGAAAATGGGAGCAGCACAGCTGGTCCTTCTGTCGAGGGCTCAGGAAAGCCTGTGCACGTGGGTCCCCGGTCAGACGGGTCGCACGCTCGGCCTCCGCGGTTGCACCCCAGTCTCGGGGACGATTGTTGCCGGGAGTTTGTCGTTGTGTTTCCGGACTGTTTCGTCTGCCACTGGCGTGCGGTGAAGCCCGTTACAACTACCCGGCGGCGGAGTCACCCAGCGGTCAGGACCAGTCCCTCTCCCAGCCGAGCGTAGAAACCGTCGTGCTCGAGCAGCTCCTGATGGGTACCGGCCTCGACGACTCGTCCCTTGTCCAGTACGACGATCTGGTCGGCCTCTCGGATCGTGGACAGTCGATGCGCAATGGTGATCGTCGTGCGTCCGATCGCAAGGAAGTCGAAGGCGGTTTGGACGGCACGCTCGGTCCGGTTGTCGAGTGCGCTGGTTGCCTCGTCGAGGACCAGCACAGCGGGGTCGCGCAGCAGCGTGCGAGCAATCGCGATGCGCTGCTTCTCGCCTCCGGAGAAGCGGTAGCCGCGCGAGCCCACCACCGTGTCGTAGCCGTCCGGCAGCGCGGCGATCACGTCGTGGATGCGCGCGGCCCGAGCAGCCTGCTCGATCTCGGTGTCGGTCGCATCGGGTCGGGCGTAGCGAAGGTTGTCGCGCACGCTGGCGTGCAGGAGGTATGTCTCTTGTGTTACCACGCCGACGATCTCGGCGAGGTCGCCGAGAGCAAGCTCCCGGATGTCGACTCCGTCGATGCTCACCCAGCCATCCGTCGGGTCGTGCAGCCGCGCGAGCATCCCGGCCAGCGTCGTCTTGCCGGATCCGGTCTCGCCGACCACTGCAAGGGTCGAGCCACCCGGGACTCGGATCGAGACGTGGTCGAGGGCCGGCGTCTGCCCGTCCGGATAGCGGAACGACACGTCGTGCAGCTCGATGTCTCCGCGTACCTGCGAGAAGGTGATCGGATGAGGCAGGCGTGGCTCGTCGATGACCACGGGAAGGTCCAGGTACTCGAAGATGCGAGCGAAGAGCGCGAGTGAGCTGGTGAGGGACACCTGCACGTTGAGCAGACCCATCAGCGGGCGGAACAGGGTGGTCTGCAGGGTCGTGAAGGCGACCAGGGTGCCGATCGTCATCGTGCCGCGGGTGGCCGGCAGGCCTGCGCTGAGGTAGATCACCGCCGGTATCGCGGCGAAGAGCACGCTCATCGAGGCCATCCGCCACCTCCCAGCGAGCTGGGACTTGAGCTCCAGCTCGATGAGCCGCTCGGACAGGGCAGTGAACCTGTGCACGAGCGCCGGCCCGGCACCGAGGGTCTTGCTCAGCTGGATGCCGCTGATCGACAGCGACTCCTCGACGGTGGCGCTGATGTCAGCCAACTGACGCTGCTGCTGCGCGGTGATCCGACGCCGGAGCTGTGCGACCCGGCGGGTGAGGAGGATCGCCGGCGGCATCACGATCAGGGAGATCAGAGTCAGCCGCCAGGAAAGCGCCACCATCGCGATCACGGTGGCCACGACAGTTGTCAGGTTGGCGGCGATGGAGGCGGCGGTCGAGGTGACAACGGTCTCCATGCCACCGATGTCGTTGGTGATACGCGACTGGATCTCGCCGGTGCGAGTGCGCGTGAAGAAGTCGAGCGACTGCCGCTGCAGGTGGGCGAAGACGTCGGTGCGCAGGCGGTGCATCACCTGTTGCCCCACCTTTGTCGACACCCACGTCTGGATGACCCCGAGCCCCGCGGTCACTGCAGTCGCCGCAACCATGCCCACCACCAGCCAGATGAGGAGGCGGAGGTCCTGGCGAGGCAGCGCGTCGTCGATCACGGCTCGAAGAAGGAAGGGCGACGCCAGCCCGACGACCGAGGCAGCCACGATGATGGCGGTGACGAAAGCCAGCGAGGCGCGGTACGGCGTGAAAAGCCGCGCGATGCGACGTACCGAGACCTCGTGCGCGCGTGCCTTGTCCTGCTCGCTCACCGACAGCAACGACCGCCGGCGGGTCCCGTCGATATCGGGAGCCTCCACGAGCACCGTCCTTTCTTACCGGCGGGTGCGCCGGACCACCTTTGCAGGGTTAGTGAGGTAACCTCAAGATGAGGGTACAACACAGACCAGCGGTAGGATGTTCCGGTGCCCACAGAGCCGGAGGAGTCCCTCAACGAGCTGTTCGGTGCGGTTGCCCGGCGACTGCGGCACTCCTCGATGGAGGCGCTGGCTCCGTGGCAGGTGTCGCCCTCACATCTGAGAGCCATGTCGCTGATCGCCAAGCACGAGACGATCCGTCCGAGTGAGCTCGCCGACCACCTGCGGATCACGCCGCGATCGGTCACCGAGGTGGTCGACGGTCTCGAGGAGCGCCACCTCGTACGACGTGGTCCCGACCGAGACGACCGCCGCGCCACGCGGGTCTCGCTGACCTCGCGGGGCGAAGCGGTGATGGCCGCCGTCCGGGCGGCCCGGGCAGCGGAGGCGGAGACCGTCTTCGGGCAGCTCAGCGCACGCGACCGGGCGCACCTGCGACGCATCCTCGGGAAGCTCACCGCGAGCGGCGACGGTGAGGTAGGTGCCGGCTCGCCGCCGGACTGACCGGGGTGCAGGATGAGCCCATGCCTCAGACCGTCGAAGGTGTCATCGCGCGCCGTGTGGGAGCTCCGGTCGAGCTCGTCAACGTCGTCGTACCCGACCCTGGCCCCGGGGAAGCCGTCGTCACCGTTCAGGCGTGCGGTGTCTGCCATACCGACCTGCACTACCGCGAAGGTGGGATCGGCAACGACTTCCCGTACCTGCTCGGTCACGAGGCCGCCGGAGTCGTCGAGTCCGTCGGGGAGGGCGTGTCGTCGGTGCAGCCGGGGGACTATGTGATCCTCAACTGGCGAGCGGTCTGCGGCAACTGCCGGTCCTGTCGGCGAGGCAGGCCGTGGTACTGCTTCAACACCTTCAACGCCGCGCAGAAGATGACCCTCGAGGACGGCACCGAGCTCTCGGCCGCGCTCGGGATCGGCGCCTTCGCCGCGAAGACCCTGGTGCACGCGGGTCAGTGCACGAAGGTGGACGACGCGGCGCCTGCCACGGTCGCCGGCCTGCTCGGCTGCGGAGTGATGGCGGGGCTCGGCGCCGCCATCAACACCGGCGGTGTCAGCAGAGGGGACTCCGTCGCGGTGATCGGCTGCGGCGGCGTCGGGGCGGCCGCGGTCGCCGGCTCGAGGCTCGCCGGTGCCGCCAAGATCATCGCCATCGACATCGACGCCCGAAAGCTGAGCCAGGCGCACAAGATCGGTGCCACGCACATGGTCGATGCGAGCACGTCAGACGTGGTGTCGGCCGTTCAGTCGCTCACCGACGGCTTCGGCGCCGATGTCGTCGTCGATGCCGTCGGAACGCCGGCCACCTGGACGCAGGCTTTCTACGCCCGCGACTTGGCCGGCACCGTGGTGCTGGTCGGCGTACCGATGCCCGACGCCTTGGTGGAGCTCAAGCTCCTCGACGTCTTCGGGCGGGGTGGGGCACTCAAGTCGTCGTGGTACGGCGACTGCCTGCCGAGCCGGGACTTCCCGGTGCTGATCGACCTCTATCTGCAAGGGCGGCTGCCGCTGGACGCCTTCGTGTCGGAGACGATCGACCTGGGCGAGGTCGAGGACGCGTTCGCCAAGATGAACACCGGCGAGGTGCTGCGGTCGGTCGTCGTGCTGTGACGGCGGTCCGCGTCGACCACGCGGTGACGAGCGGAACGTTCTCTCTCGACGGTCAGACGTACGACGTCGACAACAACATCTGGGTGGTGGGCAACGACGTTGAGTGCGTGGTCATCGACGCCCCGCATTCGGTGGAGGACATCCTCGACGTGGTCGCCGGCCGTCGGGTGCTCGCCATCGTCTGCACGCATGCGCACGACGACCACGTCCGGGTAGCACCGCAGCTGGCCCAGCGCGTCGACGCGCCGGTGCTGCTACACGTCGATGACGGCCCGGTCTGGGAGCTCACGCACCCCAGCGAGCAGCCCGACGGCCTACTGCCCGACGGGAAGCGCATCGTCGTCGGTGACGTCGTCCTGACGGTCATCCACACACCGGGCCATTCGCCGGGCTCGGTATGCCTCTACTCACCGGAGCTGGACGTCGTCTTCACGGGCGACACGCTCTTCGAGGGGGGACCCGGAGCGACCGGCCGCAGCTTCTCGAGCTCCGAGACGATCCTGGCCAGCATCAACGACAGGCTCTTCACGCTGCCGCGCGACACCACGGTTCACACCGGGCACGGCAGCTCCACGTCCATCGGCGCTGAACGCGACCGAGCAGTCGCCGACGTCCGCTAGGCGTCGATCGGCATCACGGTGACGGCGACGTCGTGGAAACGCCGTTGAGGTCAATATGGCAGAGCGTCTTCGCCTCGGCGTCGATCTTGTTGCTCGCGGCGGTGATGCCCTTGGTGTCGAAGCTTGTCAGCGCCTTGCCCAGCTGGGCCCGCTTCGAGGGGTCGATGACGGACGTGTCTCCCTGCACGAGCTTGCTGAAGTCGTCGGCCGACACGCCGACGTCGTCCAGGACCCCCTGTAAAGCGTCGAGCTGCGTTGCCAACACCGTCCACGAAGCCTTGATCTCGCTCGGCGCCTCATCCGCGATCTTGTGCACCGCGGCGTTCAGTTCCGTAAAGTTGGTCCCGGTGAGGCTGGCCCCCGAGATTCCCTTGAACTGCGAGGCCGCCGACTTGACGTCATTGCAGTAGCTGTCGGAACTGCTGCTGCTGCCGCCTCCGCAGCCGGCCAGGGCGGTCACGCACATCAACCCGGCGGCACTGAGCGCTGCGACCTTCAGCATTGCGTCCCCGTTTCGCGAGCCGGACAGCCCGTCGCTGTCCGCGATGTCCCACTGTCTCACGTTGTGGGCAGACGTGTCGCTTGTGTACGCCGCTCGCAGCCGGCTCGCCTAGGCTCCAATACGTGCTGGTGCTCGAGGAGAACATCCGCGACGCGATCGTCGCGCACGCCAAACGAGACCATCCAGACGAAGCATGCGGGGTGGTGACTGGCCCGGTGGGTTCAGATCGCGCGGAGCGGTTCGTGCCCATGCCCAACGCGGCGAACTCGAAACCCAAGCTCTACGAGTTCGGCTCAGCGGACCTGTTCCGCCTCTACCGGGAGATGGACGAGCGCGGGGAGGAGCCGGTGGTGGTCTACCACTCGCACACCGGGTCGCAGGCGTATCCATCAAGCACGGACCGCCGCTTGGCCGCCGAGCCCAACGCACACTACGTGCTGGTGTCCACGCGCGAGCACGGCAACGACCCGGGACCCGTCGAGCTGAGGTCCTTCCGGATCCTCGACGGCGAGGTGACGGAGGAGGACCTGCGCGTCACACCGTCGTACGGGCAGCAGGCATGACGCGCTACGACTCGCTGCTGGACTCGGTGGGAGGTACGCCGCTCGTCGGCCTGCCTCGCCTGTCGCCGTCGCCGGATGTCCGCCTGTGGGCGAAGCTCGAGGACCGCAACCCAACCGGGTCGATCAAGGACCGGGCCGCGTTGTGGATGGTGCGGCAGGCGGAGAAGGACGGCACACTGCGTCCGGGATGCACGATCCTCGAGCCGACGTCCGGCAACACCGGCATCGCCTTGGCGATGGCCGCCCGGCTGCGCGGCTACCGGATGGTCTGCGTGATGCCGGAGAACACCTCGGTCGAGCGGCGTCAGCTGCTGACCATGTGGGGTGCCGAGATCGTATCGTCCCCGGCGGCCGGCGGCTCCAACGAGGCAGTGCGCGTGGCGAAGCAGATCGCGGAGGAGCCCCCGGACAGGGTGATGCTCTACCAGCACGGCAACCAGGCAACTGCGCAGGCCCACTACGACGGCACCGCCCCGGAGATCTACGCCGACCTTCCGGAGGTCACCCACGTGGTGGCCGGACTCGGCACGACCGGAACGCTGATGGGCGTCGGCCGCTGGTTCCGCGAACACCACCCGGGCGTCCGGATCATCGCCGCCGAGCCGCGCTACGGCGAGCTCGTCTACGGCTTGCGCAACCTGGACGAGGGCTTCGTTCCGGAACTGTACGACGCCGCGCTGATCGACGGGCGCTTCTCCGTCGGCCCGCGGGACGCCGTGCGCCGGGTTCGTGAGCTGATGGATGCCGAGGGAATCTTCGCCGGGTTCTCGTCCGGGGCGATCCTGCATGCGGCGCTGGCGCAGGCGGCAACGGCGTTGCGGGACAAGCAGCGCGCCGACATCGTGTTCATCGTGTGCGACGGTGGCTGGAAGTACCTGTCGACGGGTGCCTATGAGGGCACCATCGACGAGGCCGAGCGGCGCCTCGACGGCCAGCTCTGGGCCTAGAGTGCCCGATTTCCAGGCATCGCTCCGTGTGGGCAATTAGTTGCTGTGTCCGCACCGCTGCTCGGATTCCGGATCAGGGCCAAAGAGACCGCACCACCCAGCACCAGCAGGACGACACAGACCCACATCGCTTGCTGGTATGCCACCCCGAACACCGCCGCGTTGTTGTAGTCGTTGCCCTGCAGCCCGACGACAACAGGGAGGGCCGCCACGGCCAGCAGCGAACCACCGCGGGCGAGTGCGTTGTTGACGCCGCTCGCGATGCCGGCGTGGCGATCGGGAGCGGCCGCGAGCACGGTCGCCGTCAGGGGCGCGACCAGGAGGGCGAGACCGAGAGCGAACACGGTTACGCCGGGAAACACGCCGAGCCAGTACCCGGAGCCACTGTCGAGCCCGGCGAGGAGGGCGATGCCGACGGCGCAGACGACCGGACCCAGCGACATCGGCAGCCGTGGCCCGATCCGGGCGGCGAGCTCGCCGCCGCGGGCTGCCAGCAGCAACATCACCACGGTGACGGGGAGAGTGGCGGTACCAGCCTGGAGCGGGCCGTAGCCGACCACCGTCTGCAGTTGCAACACGAGGAAGAAGAGCATCGCACCGAGCGCCGCGTAGACGAGCAACGTCATCGCGTTGGCGGCACTGAACTGGCGGGAGGCGAACATCTCCATCGGCACCATCGGAGCCGACTCTCCCCGCTCCGCCAGGACGAAGGCGACCAGGGCGGCAGCTCCGACTACTGCCGACGTGAGCACGACGGTCAACGACATCGTCTCGGCTTCGATCAGGGCGAAGGTGAGCCCGGCAAGGCCGATGACGCCGAGGGCAGCCCCGAGGAGGTCGAAGTGCTTGGCGCTCTCCGGGTCACTGGTCTCGGGGACCCACCGGACGGCGATGAGGACCGTGGCCAGGGCGATCGGCAGGTTGAGCAGGAAGACCCATCGCCAGCTGGCGTACTGCACCAGCCAGCCACCGACGAACGGCCCGAGCGCGGCGGCGATGCCACCAAGGCCCGACCAGGCGCCGATGGCCCGGCTGCGGTCCTCGCGGCGGAAGGCACCCTGGATCATGGATAGGCTTCCCGGCGTCAGCAGCGCCGCGCCGATCCCCTGCAGCACCCGGGCGCCGATCAGCTGGGTCGGGCTCTGGGCGATGCCGCAGAGCAGCGAGCCACCCGTGAACCAGATGACGCCGAGGACGAAGATCCGCCGCCGTCCGTAGCGGTCACCGAGCGAGCCCCCGAGCAGGATCAGGGATGCGAGCGCCAGCAGGTAGCCGTTGGTGATCCACTGCAGCTCCGCGAGGCTGGCGTCCAGCTCGGTTCCGATCCGGCGCAGCGCGACATTGACCACGGTGCCGTCCAGCAGTGCCATGCCGGAGCCGAGGACGGCGGCGGCAAGGATTGCCCGCCCGGTGCCGGACTCGTAGCTCACCAGGTCGCTCACGGTCGCAACCTACCCGCACGCCGCGCGAGACTCCTGACGCGCATGTTGGCGTTAGGGTGAATAGCGTGCGACAGGAGCAAAACCTCAAGACACTCCTAACGCGACCGTCCAAGGCGCCGGTTGCCTCGCCGGTACTCATTGCGGCGGCCCTCGGCCTGGTCTACGTGCTGTGGGGGTCGACGTACCTCGCGATCAGGGTGATGGTCACCGACTTGCCGCCGCTGGCCTCAGCCAGCTGGCGCTACCTCGCGGCCGCCGTGCTCTTGGGTGCGGGCTTGGCGGTCAAGGGCGGCTGGCGCCGGCTGGCCGCCTCCCCGCGGGAGCTTGCCGGATGTGCGCTGCTCGGGCTCCTGCTGCCGACCCTTGGCAACGGCCTGGTCTCGGTGGCGGAGTCCCGTGGCGCTCCCTCCGGGATCGCGGCGCTGATCGTGGCCGCCGTTCCCCTGTGGATCATCATCTACCGGAGGGTGTCGGGGGACCGCCCACGCGCGCGGACCGTCGCGGGAGTCCTACTGGGCTTTGCCGGCTTGGTCGGTCTCATCGCCGCGAGCGGGTTGGGCGGCGACGTAAAGCTCATACCGTGCCTGATCGTCGCCGTGGCGTCGATTTGCTGGTCGTTCGGGTCGTGGTGGATGCCGCGCCTGTCGCTGCCCCGCGACCCGTTCGTGATCACGGTCTACGAGATGCTCTTCGGATCGGTCTTCCTGTGCGCCATGGCGCTCGCGGGGGGCGAGAGCGTTGTACCACACGGGGGCTCGGCACACGCCTGGATCGCGTGGACCTACCTCGTAACGTTCGGCTCAGTGGTGGCCTTCACGGCCTACGTGTGGGTGCTGGACGCGGCACCGATCTCGCTGGTCGCGACGTACGCCTACGTCAACCCGGTCGTCGCGGTGTTCCTCGGCTGGCTGGTCCTCTCGGAGCCGGTGACCGTGCCGATCGTGCTGGGCGGCAGCGTCGCCGTCGTCGGCGTGGCGATCGTCGTAGCCGCGGAGCGGCACTCCAACGGCTCCCCTGCCGCTGAAACGACCTAGGGCGAGGATCGTTTGATCAGCCCCAGTCCCGGAAGTCGGTCCTTCCGATTGACCGGTGACGCAGAGTGCGTCACCGTGAGTGGCAGTGGAGCCAATTGACGACCGGGCCAGCGAGGTCTTGCCCACGCTCGGGGTTCTCGTGGATGCCGCTGATGCGGCCCTCCATCCATGGGTCCGCGACCATGTTCCCGAGTCGGTTCGGCGGCAGGCACTGGCCGACGAGCTGGGGTTCTGGCTGCACACCGCGGCTCAGGACAGCGGGTATGCGCAAACCTATGCACGAGACGCCCCACGAAGCGGCCAGCCCGCTGACGCGTACCTCGATCGGTGGTTCGCTTTGGGCGCGGAAAGGCATGGCGCGCAGGGGCATGTATTGGCCGGCCCCCGCTATCTGGGCCGGGACCCCGATCTGCCCTTCGTCGGTGTCTCCGCGAGCGACCGTCCTCTTACCTCGGCAGACCAGTACCGCCTAGTCGCTCTAGCGCGCGAGGCGTTCGCCGCCTTCGAGCCAGGTTTCGTGCTGGTGACCACGGCTGATCCGGTCGGGGCGTGGCCGGACACGCGTCCGAAGATGCGTCAGGTGGTGGGCCTGCTGAGAGATCTTCGACGCCGAGACACGCCCCGAGAGCTCACCACGGCGCCACGCACCGACACCGCCTTCTACGACCACTACCGAGAGATCCACGCGGTGCACGTCGCCCAGGAACCGGCGCACGCTCGGCACGCGCGTTGTGAGGACCGAGATGAGCTGGCGGACCTTGCCCGTCAGGGCATGGTTTTCGACGTACAGGTGAACGGCACGTGGGTTGGCGTGGTCGCCGCGGAGCCTGATGCACGTCGCGGTATCCGCGGTGTGACGGTGGTCGAGCTCCTCCTTGACCACAAGTACCGCGGCCGCGGTTACGGGCAGCACCTCAGCACGCTCTTGGCGCAGGCGGTGCGGCTGCCTGACGAGGAATGTCTGATGGGCACCATCCACGTCGAGAACGTCGCCGCGTACCGTTCCGCTCTTCGCGCCGGCCGGGTCGACGTCGGCGGCGAGATCGTCATTCCGCTCTGAGCCGCCTGGTCCGCTGGACGGATTGAGCTAGACGAGCGACGCCAGCCAGGCGTCGTGGAGGTCGGAGAACCTGCCGGCACCGGCCAGAACCAGCTCGTCCGGCTGCCCGTCCTCGACGATCTCGCCGTGCTCCAGCACCAGCACCCGGTCGGCGATCTCGACCGTCGAAAGGCGATGCGCGATGATGATCGCCGTTCGGTGGGCCAGAATCGTGCGAAGTGCCCGCTGCACGAGCCGCTCCGATGGTACGTCGAGGCTCGACGTCGCCTCGTCGAGGATCAACACGGCAGGGTCGGCGAGGAACGCCTGCGCGAACGCGACGAGTTGTCGCTGCCCGGCCGAGAGCCGGCCTCCCCGGTTGGCGACGTCGGTGTCGTATCCCTGAGGCAGCGCGGTGATGAAGTCGTGGGCACCGATGGCCTTCGCCGCCTGCACGATGTCTTCGCGGGTGGCGGTGGGCCGGCCGAACAGGATGTTGTCGGCCACCGTGCCGTTGAAGAGGTAGTTCTCCTGGGTCACCATCACGATGGCCCGCCGCAGGTCGTCCTCTGAGAGCAGTCGAAGGTCGATGCCGTCGATACTGACCTGACCCTCGTCCGGGTCGTAGAACCTGGCCACCAGCTTCGCCAGCGTGGTCTTGCCCGCGCCCGTCGTACCGACGACGGCGATCGTCTGCCCGGCCGGGATGTCGAGGTCGAGACCATGAAGAACCGGGCGACCCTCGACGTAGGAGAACCGCACGCGCCGGAAGCTGAGTGCCCCGTCGGCCTCCGGCAGCGGCGTCGACGCGGCCGGCTCTGCGACGGACGGCTCCTCCTCCAGCACACCGGAGAGCTTCTCGAGCGCCGCAGAGGCCGACTGGAAGGTGTTGTAGAACTGGGAGACGTCCTGCATCGGGTCGAAGAACTGCCGCAGGTACAGCAGGAAGGCGGTGAGGGTGCCGATCGTGATGTCGCCGTCGAAGGCGCGGTGCGCGCCGTACAGCAGGACGACGCCGACCGTGAGGTTGCCGATGATCTTGATGCCCGGCATGAACACGCCGACCAGCCGGAACGCCCGCTCGTTCGCGGCGCGGTAGTCGTCGTTGACGCTGGCGAAGATCTCCTGGTTGCGGTCCTGCCGGCGGAACGCCTGCACGGCCCGCATGCCGTTGACCGTCTCCACGAAGTGCACGATCACGACGGCGACCGTCTCGCGGGTACGTCGGTAGGCGAGCGCCGACTGCTTGCGGAACCACGTGGTGAGCCACCAGAGCGCCGGGAAGCAGACCAGTGAGACGAGGCCGAGCGGCAGGTCGAGGAACAGCAGGATGACCGCCGTGCCGACGAGCGTCAGCACTGCCGTGATTAGGCCGTCGAAACCCGTTTCCAGCAGCTCGTAGATGGCGTCGATGTCGGAGGTCTGGCGGGAGATGACGCGCCCGGACGTGTACTCGTCATGGAAGGCGGGAGACAGCTTCTGGAAGTGCTTGAACATGCGCCGGCGCAGGTCGAGCAGGACGTCCTGTCCCATCCTCCCCGACATCACCAGGAAGATCTGCCTGGTCACGGCCTGGGTGACGACCATGACCAGCAGCACAGCGATGATCGTGAACAGCGTGGAGGTGCCGTCGCCGGCGCGGATCGGTGGGATGCCGAGGTCGATGCCCTCCTTGACGAGGTAGGGCACCGAGAGGCGGGTCGCGTTCTCGATCAGCACGACAGCCATCAGCCAGCCGAGCGCGCGCTTGTACGGCTCGAGGAGCGACCCGAGCAAGCGGCGCGACCGCTCCTGCAGGAGCAGGGTCACGCGGTCGGGGATGTCGTCCTCGTGCTCCGCGGCCACCCCCCGCCAGCTCGCCCGCGTGCTGTCCGCCGGATCGCTCATCGCAGGATCGCCCCCTGCCGGTGGATGTCCAGCTCGGCGTCGGTGTCCGCGTCGGCGGCAAGGAGCTCGCGGTAGGCCGGCACGGTCGCGAGCAGCTCATGGTGGGTCCCGACGTGCGTGATCGTCCGGCCGGACAGCAGAGCGACCCGGTCGGCCAGCAACACGGTCGACGCCCGGTGCGCCACCACGATGGCGGTGGTGTCTGCGAGGACGAGGCGCAGTGCCTGCTCGACCAGCGCCTCGGTGTGGATGTCGAGGGCGGACAAGGTGTCGTCGAGCACCAGAATCCTTGGCTTGGCGAGTACGGCGCGAGCGAGCGCCAACCGCTGGCGCTGGCCGCCCGACAGCGACATGCCCTGCTCGCCGATCCTGGTGTCCAGCCCCCAGGGCAGCTCGTAGACGAATGCTGCCTGCGCGGTCTCGATGGCGTCGCGGATGTCCTCGTCGCCGGCGTCCGGGCGGCCGAGCGTGACGTTCTCGCGGACGCTCATGGAGAAGAGGGTCGCGTCCTCGAAGGCCGTGGCCACGATGCGGCGCAGGCTCGCCAGCGTGAGGTCGCGGGTGTCGACACCGTCGACAGTGACGCGCCCGGCGGTTGCGTCGTACAGCCGTGGGACCAGGGCCGTCAGTGACGTCTTGCCGGATCCGGTTGCGCCGACGATCGCGACAGTCTCCCCGGGTGCCACATCGAGGTTGACGTCCTGCAGCACGAGCTCGTCGGAGTCCGGGTAGTGGAAGTCGACGTGCTCGAACCGTAGGCGCCCGCTTGCGTGCGGCAGGTCGACGTCGCCGCCGACGATGCTCGACTTGGTGTCGAAGATGTCGAGGACACGGTCGGCCGCGGTCATGGCCTCCTGCGCCATCGCGAGGATGACACCGAGGGACTCGATGGGCCAGATCAGCTGGAGCATCAGCGTGATGAACGCGACGAGCGTGCCGAGCGTCAGCTGGTGGTGTCCGACGCCGAGGGCGCCGAGCAGCAGCACGACGACAAGACTGCAGTTGGGGATGACCTCGAGGAACGTCCAGAAGCGTGCCGACAGCCTGACCTTCGCCATCGACGCCTGGTAGAGCGTCTGCGTCTTGTCGTGGAAGTTCGCCTGGCTGTAGCGGCTGCGCCCGAAGGACTTGATGACCCGGAAGCCGACCGCCGACTCCTCGACCGAGGTGGCGACGTCGCCCTGCAGATCCTGCACCTGGCGCGATACCACGACGTACTGGGACTCGAAGCGCCGGCTTAGCGCGATGATCGGGACCGCTGACAGGGCTACGACGAGGCCGAGCGGCCAGAACAGCTTGAGCAGCAGCAGCGTCACGGTGGTGAGCTGGATGATGTTGATGATCAGGAACAGCAGACCGAAGCCCATGAACCGCCGGAGCGCGCTCAAGTCCATCGTCACCCGAGACAGCAGCTGACCGCTCTGCCACTTCCCGTGGAACTCCATCGGGAGCTCCTGGATGTGCCGATAGAGGTCGTCGCGGACGGCTGTCTCGAAACCGAGCACGGCGCGTGCCTGGATCCATCGCCGGATCAGGATCATCCCTGCCTCGGTGATGCCGAGCGCCAGGGCAAGCAGACCGAGCGGAAGGATCGGCCCGACCTCGTGGTCTCTGATCGGCCCGTCGATCATCGCCTTGGTGACGAGGGGAATGGAGAGGCTGACGAAGACGCCGAGGAGAGCCGTCAGTGCCATCACCGCGAGCGCTCCACGGTAGGGGCGCATGTAGTCGCGTAGCCGCCACAGCGAGTGGATCCCGGCTGGGCGGCGGAGCGGG
>JBBQKY010000016.1:0-24186 GCA_038327385.1 Propionibacteriales bacterium | reverse complement strand
CCCCCACTCGTCTTCGAGGAGGAACAAGACATGAACCCCCTGTCGAACATCCCCGGCGCTGCCCGCGGGCTTGCGCTCGCTGTGACGCTGGCGGGCACCCTGGCCAGCTCCCCTCGACGGGAGATCCACCAGGACCCCAAGCACGCCGCCGCCGACTGGGCTGCCGACCCGGCCCGAGTCGGGCACGAGCCCGGCTACACCTGGAACGAGCCGGACGGCATCATGCGCTGCATGCACTGCGGCTACGGCCCGTGCCAGTCCCCGAACGGCCACCGCCTCTCGTCCGCGTCAGCGAACGTCCCAGCCTGACCATCCGTCCGACCTCAGCCATCACGTCGTCCGTCAGGACGGTAGGTTTCGGGGACGATGATCGAGCGCATCCCCATCACCGATGTACGGCCCGTGGTCGAGTGCGGCCGCTATCCGGTGAAGGCCGTGGTCGGCGAGGCGCTGCAGATCTCGGCCACGGTGTTTCGCGAGGGCCACGACGAGCTCGGCGCGGGTGTCGTGCTGAAGGGGCCGAGAGGACGATCGCGGCCGCTGACCCTGCTGGCGGCCACCGGCGTGACCGACCGGTACGCCGCGATGGTCACCCCGGACAAGCAAGGAGCGTGGACCTTCCGGGTGGAGTCCTGGTCGGACCCGTACGCGTCCTGGCGGCACGCCGCCGAGATCAAGATCCCCGCCGACATCGACGTCGAGCTGATGATCGCCGAAGGTGTGCTGGTCCTCGAGCGCGCCGAGAAGGAAATGCCCGCGAAGGCGCCGGCCAGGCGCAAGCTCGCTGCCGCCGTGGCCGCTGCACGTGAGCCTGGTCTGCCCTTCCAGGTGCGCTTCGCTGCCCTGACCAGCCGCGACGTGGAGGCGGCCCTGGAGGAGCACCCGCTGCGCGAGATGCTCAGCACGTCCGACCAGTTCCCGCTGTACGTCGACCGCGAGCGCGCCCTGGTGGGCTCCTGGTACGAGTTCTTCCCGCGCTCGGAAGGAGCGTCGTACGACGCCGCGAGCGGCCGGTGGACCTCCGGGACGTTCAGCACCGCAGCCGGGCGCCTCGACGCGGTAGCGGAGATGGGCTTCGACGTCGTCTACCTGCCGCCGGTCCATCCGATCGGCGAGGTCAACCGCAAGGGACCGAACAACACGCTGACCCCGCAACCGGGTGACCCCGGCTCGCCCTGGGCGATCGGCTCCGGCGACGGCGGTCATGATGCCATCCATCCTGACCTCGGCACGATCGAGGACTTCGATGCGCTCGTCTCCCGTGCCGGTGAGCTCGGCCTCGAGGTGGCGATCGACCTGGCGCTGCAGTGCGCGCCCGACCATCCGTGGGTGACGAGCCACCCGGAGTGGTTCACCACCCGTGCCGACGGCACCATCGCCTATGCCGAGAACCCACCCAAGAAGTACCAGGACATCTACCCGCTCAACTTCGACAACGACTACGACGGCCTGTCACACGAGGTGCTCCGCGTTGTCCGGTACTGGATGAGCCACGGGGTACGGATCTTCCGCGTCGACAACCCGCACACCAAGCCGGTGATGTTCTGGGAGTGGCTGCTCGCCACCATCCGGGAGAGCGACCCCGACGTCGTCTTCCTCTCGGAGGCATTCACCCGACCGGCGATGATGCGCGCGCTCGGGATGGTGGGGTTCCACCAGTCCTACACGTACTTCACCTGGCGCAACACCAAGGCGGAGCTCGAGACCTACCTCACCGAGCTGTCGCACGAGCAGAGCGACGCGATGCGCCCCAACCTGTTCGTCAACACTCCGGACATCTTGTCGCAGCACCTGCAGTACGGCGGTCCTGGCGCCTTCCGCATCAGGGCCGTCGTCGCCGCGATGGGTGCCCCCAGCTGGGGGGTCTACAGCGGGTTCGAGCTGTTCGAGCACGTGGCGATCCGGCCCGGCTCGGAGGAGTACCTGGACTCCGAGAAGTACCAGTACCGCCCACGCGACTGGGCGGCCGCCGCGGCGCAAGGGCGGACGCTGGCGCCCTACCTGACCAAGCTCAACGACATCCGGCGCCGGCACCCGGCCCTGCAGCGGCTGCGGAACGTCACGATCCATAGCACCGACGACGACCAGCTTCTGTGCTTCAGCAAGCTGTCCCAGACCTCCGGCGGACCCGACCTCGTCATCGTCGTCGTCAACCTCGACCCCCACGCGGCCCGGGAGTCCGCCGTACATCTGACGATGCCGGCGCTCGGGTACGAGTGGCACGAGACGTTCCTCGTGGACGACGAGATGACCGGCCAGACGTGGCGCTGGGGGGAGCGCAACTACGTGCGGCTCGACCCGTTCGAGCCGGCGCACGTGCTGTCGGTCCGAAGGCGGGACCGGTGAGCGAGGATCCTTTCTGGTTCAAGCGGGCGGTCTTCTACGAGGTGCTGGTCCGCTCGTTCGCGGACTCCAACGGTGACGGCGTCGGTGACTTCAGGGGCCTGCGGGAGAAGCTGGACTACATCGCGTGGCTGGGCGTCGACTGTCTGTGGATCCCCCCGTTCTACGCGTCGCCGCTGCGCGACGGCGGGTACGACGTGAGCGACTACACGAACATCCTTCCCGAGGTCGGCACCCTCGACGACTTCCAAGCGCTGCTGGACGCCGCCCACGAAAGGGGCCTCCGGGTGGTCATCGACTTTGTGATGAACCACACGAGCGACCAGCACGAGTGGTTCCAGCAGTCGCGCTCCGACCCCGACGGTCCGTACGGCGACTATTACGTCTGGTCCGACACCGACGACCTCTACACCGACGCCCGGGTGATCTTCGTCGACACCGAGCCGTCCAACTGGACATGGGACCCGGTCCGCCAGCAGTACTACTGGCACCGCTTCTACAGCCACCAGCCGGACCTGAACTACGACAACCCGGCGGTGCACGACGCGATGCTCGACGGGCTTCGGTTCTGGCTCGACATGGGCATCGACGGGTTCCGCCTGGATGCCGTGCCGTACCTCTACGAGCGTCCCGGCACGAACGGTGAGAACCTGCCCGAGACGCACGAGTTCCTGCGCATGGTGCGCAAGACCGTCGACGCCGAGTACCCGGACCGGGTGCTGCTCGCCGAGGCCAACCAATGGCCCGGCGACGTCGTCGACTACTTCGGCAGCTTCGAGAACGGTGGCGACGAGTGCCACATGTGCTTCCACTTCCCGGTCATGCCGCGGCTGTTCATGGCGGTACGACGCGAGTCCCGTTACCCGATCTCGGAAATCCTCGACGAGACGCCGCCGATCCCCGAGCGCTGCCAGTGGGGGATCTTCCTGCGCAACCATGACGAGCTGACGCTGGAGATGGTCACCGACGAGGACCGTGACTACATGTGGGCCGAGTACGCCAAGGACCCGCGGATGAAGGCGAACATCGGCATCCGGCGGCGGCTGGCTCCTCTCCTCGACAACGACATCAACACGATGGAGCTGTTCACCGCCTTGCTGCTCGCGCTGCCCGGCTCGCCGGTCCTCTACTACGGCGACGAGATCGGGATGGGCGACAACATCTGGCTCGGGGACCGGGACGGGGTCCGGACGCCCATGCAGTGGACGCCGGACCGCAACGGCGGCTTCTCGACCGTCACTCCCGGCCGACTCGCGCTACCCGCCATCATGGATCCGGTCTTCGGCTTTCAGGCGATCAACGTCGAGGCGCAGGTGGAGAACACCTCGTCGCTGCTGCACTGGACCAGGCGGATGATCCAGGCGCGCAAGCGGCACCCCGCGTTCGGGCTCGGGTCCTTCACCGACCTGGGCGGGAGCAACCCGAGCGTGTTCTCCTTCAGCCGGCGCTTCGGCGACGACACCGTGCTGTGCGTCAACAACCTGTCGAGGTTTCCCCAGCCCGTGGAGCTCGATCTCCGGCGCTGGGAGGGCTGCCAGCCTGTCGAGATGCTGGGTCAGGTGCGTTTCCCCCAGATCGGCGAGCTGCCGTACCTCCTCACGCTGTCGGGCCACGGCTTCTACTGGTTCCTGATCACGTCTGCGGACGACGGCGGCCCGACATGACCGACGTACCCGCCGCCTACCTGCACCAGATCCGTGACTACGTGGCCCGACGACGGTGGTTCGCCGGCAAGGGACGCGACTTCGAGGTCTCCCATGTCCATGCGCTGCCGTGGCTCGGAACCACCGATGCGCTGGACGCCTGGCCCCGGGTGCGAGTCGAAGTGGTCACGGTCGAGTTCGCCGACGGCGCTGAGGACACCTACCAGTTCCCGGTCGCCTTCCTGCGTGAGGCCGATCCGGCCCTGGAGCACGCCCTCGTAGGCGCGCTGCGACACCCAGAGCTCGGCGACGTCGTCTGCTACGACGCCGTCTTCTTGCGAGAGGCGACCGCCCGGCTGTTCGAGGGCTTCATAGCGCGGCGGCAAGGCTCCGAGATCGAGTTCCACGTGGTCGACGGGGCGGCTGTGCCCGATACCGCTCCGATCGGGGCGGTGATCACTGCCGAGCAGTCCAACACGTCGATCGTCTATGGCCAGGACGCCATCCTCAAGCTGTTCCGCCGCCTCAGCGCCGGCAGCAACCCTGACATCGAGGTCCACGACGCCCTGACCCGCGCCGGCTCGGAGCACGTGGCAGCACTGTTGGGGTGGATGCGCGGCCGCTGGTGGACGCCTCGAGGCGAGTCACGAGCCGGCGACCTGGGGATGCTGCAGGTGTTCCTGCGGACGGCCACCGATGGGTGGGTCCTTGCGCTGACCAGCGTCCGCGACCTGCTGGTGGAGGAGGACCTGCACCCGGAGGACGTCGGCGGCGACCTCGCCGGCGAGTCGGAGCGGCTCGGCGAGGCGGTGGCCGTCGTACACCGAGAGCTGGCTCGGGCCTTCCCGACCAGCACGCGCTCGGACGATCACGGCGCCCTGCTGGCAGAGCAGATGCAGGCACGCCTGACCGAGGCAGTCGCCGTCGTACCGGAGCTGACAAAGTTCCAGGACGCCTTGCGGGCCCGCTTCGAGCGGCTGCGCAACCTCACGGAACCGGTAGCCATCCAGCGCGTGCACGGGGACCTGCATCTCGGCCAGACGCTCCGGACGGTCAAGGGCTGGCAGATCATCGACTTCGAGGGTGAGCCGGCCAAGTCGCTGACCGAGCGCTCCGGGTTGTCCTCGCCGCTACGCGACGTCGCCGGGATGCTCCGGTCGTTCGACTATGCGGCTGGAGCGACTCTGGACGGGTTCGGGAGCGACAACAGCCAGCTCGCCTACCGTTCGCAGGAGTGGAGCACGCGCAACCGCAGCGCGTTCCTGGCCGGGTACTCCAGCGTCGCCGGCTCGGAGGCGGAGACGGGCGCCGACCTGCTTGCCGCCTTCGAGGCCGACAAGGCCGTCTACGAAGCGGTGTACGAGACGCGCAACCGGCCCAGCTGGATCGACATCCCCATACGGGGCATAGCTCGGATCACGGGGCAGGAGTGAGATGACCACCACCCAGTTCGATCCGCAGCCGGTGCCGCGAGACGAGCTCGCTCGACTCGTCGCCGGCACGCACCACAGCCCGCACGACGTGCTCGGACCGCACCCCTACGACGGCAAGGTGACGGTTCGCGCCCTGCGACCGTTCGCGACGTCCGTCGCGGTCCGCTCCGGGACCACTACGACGCCGATGCAGCACGAACACGACGGGATCTGGGTTGCGGTGCTGCCGCAGTCCCAGGTCGGAGACTACCGGCTGGACGTGGCCTACGAGGGCGCCGACACCGCCACCGTGGACGACCCGTACCGGTACCTGCCGACGGTGCGCGAGCTCGACCAGCACCTGATCAACGAGGGGCGGCATGAGCTGCTCTGGCAGGTCCTCGGCTCGCACGTGCACCTGTACCAGTCCCCCCACGGCGACGTTGCCGGTACGTCGTTCGCGGTGTGGGCGCCCAACGCGACCGGGGTCCGGGTCGCTGCCGACTTCAACTCCTGGGACGGGCGGGCGCACCCGATGCGGATGCTCGGGTCGTCGGGGGTCTGGGAGCTCTTCGTGCCCGGCGTGGGCGACGGTTCGATGTACCAGTACGAGGTCTGCGGTGTCGACGGCGTGTGGCGGCACAAGGCCGACCCGCTGGCGCAGCACACCCAGATCCCTCCCGAGCGCGCCTCGGTCGTCTACACCCCCCGGCACGAGTGGCGCGACGCCGACTGGCTCGAGGCGCGGGCGGAGCGGCGACAGTTCGAGGAGCCCATGAGCATCTACGAGGTCCACCTCGGCTCGTGGCGCAAGGGCCGCAGCTACCGCGAACTTGCCGACGAACTCGTCTCGTACGTGCAGGACCTGGGCTTCACCCATGTGGAGCTCCTTCCGGTGATGGAGCACCCCTTCGGCGGCTCCTGGGGGTACCAGGTCTCGTCGTACTTCGCTCCCACCGCCCGCTACGGTGACCCCGACGACCTGCGAGAGCTGGTCGACCGGCTGCATGGAGCCGGCATTGGCGTCATCCTCGACTGGGTCCCGGCCCACTTCCCGAAGGACGCCTGGGCCTTGGCGCGGTTCGACGGCACGCCGTTGTACGAGCATGCCGACCCAGCTCGCGGGGAGCATCCCGAGTGGGGCACCTACATCTTCGACTTCGGCCGGTCGGAGGTGCGCAACTTCCTGGTGGCGAACGCCGTCTACTGGCTCGAGGAGTTCCACGCCGACGGCCTCCGGGTGGACGCCGTCGCCTCGATGCTCTACCTCGACTACTCCCGTGAGGACGGCGAGTGGACGCCGAACATCTACGGCGGGCGCGAGAACCTCGAGGCAGTGTCGTTTCTCCAGGAGGTCAACGCCACCTGCTACCGCCGGTCGCCCGGTGTCGTCACGATCGCCGAGGAGTCGACGGCGTGGCCAGGCGTCACCCGCCCGACGCACGTCGGCGGTCTCGGCTTCGGGTTCAAGTGGAACATGGGGTGGATGCACGACACGCTCGGATACCTCGAGCGCAGCCCGATCTACCGGCAGTACCACCACCACCAGATGACGTTCGCGATGATGTACGCGTACGCCGAGAACTACGTGCTGCCGATCTCCCACGACGAGGTGGTACACGGCAAGGGCTCGTTGCTGCGCAAGATGCCCGGCGATCGGTGGCAGCAGCTGGCCAACCTCCGCGCGTACCTCGCCTACATGTGGGCGCATCCGGGCAAGCAGCTGGTGTTCATGGGTACCGAGCTGGCCCAGGAGTCGGAGTGGGCCGAGGGCCGCGAGCTGGACTGGTGGCTGCTGGAGCACGTCGAGCACCGTGGCGTGCACTCCCTGGTGCGCGACCTCAACACGACATACGTCGACACTGCCGCCCTCTGGCGCCGCGACAGCGACCCGTCCGGCTTCAGCTGGATCGACGCCAACGACGCCCGCAACAACGTGCTCAGCTTCGTGCGGAGCAGCGGTGACGGCTCCCTGCTGGCCTGCGTGAGCAACTTCTCGGCGGTGCCGCACTACGGCTACCGGTTGGGGCTGCCGGAGGGCGGGCGCTGGACCGAGGTGATCAACACCGACGCCAACGTCTACGCCGGCTCAGGTGTCGGCAACATGGGAGCGGTGAACGCTGTCGAGGAGCCGTGGCATGGGCGGGCCCACTCCGCCAACGTGACGCTGCCGCCCCTCGGGACGCTGTGGCTGCGCCACGAGCGCGGCTCCGAGCCGGACACCACCCCCGAGCCGGACACCACCCCCGAGCCGGACACCACCCCCGAGCCGAAGGCAACCACCAGGAACGCCTGACCAGCGCGCTTCGCCGCGAAGTCGCGGTTCGTCTGCCAGTCTCGGCCAGGCTCAGTAGAGCGCAGCCATCAAGGCCCGGCGAGCTTTGCCGACCCGCGGGTCGGCCTCACCGACGACCATGAAGATGTCGAGCAGGTGCCGGCGGGCGGCGTCGCGGTCGGTGTCGGTGGTACGTCGGACCAGCGAGAGCAGCCGGTCGAAGGCCGCGTCGACATCCGCCTGCAACAGGTCGATGTCAGCCGCCAGAAGCTGCGCCTCGATGTCGGCAGGTGCCTCGTCAGCGGCCTTGCGGGCTGCGGCGGCGTCGACTCCCGACGTCCGTCTGAGCAGGTTGGCGCGCGCCAGCCCCTCGACGGCTTCCTCGTCGCCGGGTGAAGCGTTCAGCGCTGCCTCGTACTGCCGGATCGCCTCGTCGTGGTCACCACGCATCAGTGCATCCTCGGCAGCGGGGTACCGAGCCGGCGGCTCGAGCGGCTCCGCGGCCTCGGAGGGCTCGGCAGACGGCGTGGGCTCGGCGGTGCCGGTGATGCCGCTGGCGGCTGCGGCCTGCAGGATCTGCTGCACGAGCGTGCGCATCTCCGCCTCGGGAAGCGGGTCCTGGATCAGCGGCGCGAGCTGTCCCCGCAGGGCGGCCACTACGAGCGGCACGCTGGGGATCCCGAGCAGCGAGACGAGGTCGGCATGTGCCTGGGCATCCAGGGTGGCCAGCAGGAAGCGGCCGGCGAACTCGTCAGCCAACAGCGACAGCGTGCTGTTGATCTCCACCGATCCGGGCATGTCCGGGGACCAGATGCTCAGCAGGACGACGACCGACAGGGACCTGTCCACCACGTCGACGCGCAGCGACTCCTCGCCCGTCACCTCGACGACGTAGGCACCCCGGCCCGCGCTCTGCGTCGGCTTGCTGGTCCGGAACGCCGAGAGGTCGACGGCGCCAGGCCGGGAGAACTGCGGTGTCGCCATCACGCCATCTTAGTGAACGGGTCGTGGGCCGGTTGGGTGGTGTTCGGTTCAGAAGCGGGCAGGCTCCCGGTACTCGCCCCACTCCGCTTTGAGGGCACCGCAGATCTCGCCGAGCGACGCCTCCACTCGGACGGCGGCCAGCATTGGCGGGATCATGTTCTCGCCCGTGCGGGCCACCTGCACCATCACCTCGAGCGCTGCGTCCACCGCTGCCTTGTCCCGCTCCCCCCGGCGCTCCCCGAGCTCACGCACCTGGTCGATCTCCACCTCATGCGAGACCCGCATGATCTCGAGCTCGTGCGAGACCGACGAGGTGTGGCAGTTGACACCGACGACGCGTTTGTCGCCCTTCTCCAGGGCGCGCTGGTACTGGAACGCCGCCTCGGCGATCTCGGACATGAACCAGCCGTCCTCGATGCCGCGCAGGATTCCGCTGGTCATCGGGCCGATCTCATGAGTCCGCTTGTCGCCGCCCATCTCCTTGATCTTCGCGAAGACGACTTCCGCCTCAGCCTCCAGCCGGTCGGTCAGCGCTTCGACGTACCAGGAGCCGCCCAGCGGGTCGGCGACGTTGACGACCCCCGTCTCCTCCATCAGCACCTGCTGCGTGCGCATGGCGATCTCCGCGGCCTGCACGGTCGGGAGCGCCAGCGTCTCGTCGAGCGCGTTCGTGTGCAAGGAGTTGGTGCCGCCGAGCACTGCCGCCAGCGCCTGCACGGCGGTTCGTACGACGTTGTTGTAGGGCTGCTGGGCGGTCAGCGAGACACCCGCGGTTTGGGTATGGAAGCGCAGCCACTGGGCGCGCTCGGTCTGAGCGCCGTACACGTCGCGCATCCAGCGAGCCCAGATGCGGCGGGCCGCCCGGAACTTTGCAATCTCCTCGAAGAAGTCGAGGTGAGCGTCGAAGAAGAACGAAAGACCTGGCGCGAACACGTCGACGTCGAGGCCGCGCGACAGCCCCAGCTCGACGTACCCGAACCCGTCGGCGAGCGTGAAGGCGAGCTCCTGCGCCGCAGTGGAACCCGCTTCCCGGATGTGGTAGCCCGACACACTCAGAGGCTTGTAGTCCGGGATCTCCTTGGCGCAGTACTCCATCAGGTCGCCGATGAGCCGCAGGTGAGGAGCCGGCGGGAAGAGCCACTCCTTCTGCGCGATGTACTCCTTGAAGATGTCCGTCTGCAGCGTGCCGTTCAGCCGGGCGATGTCGATACCCTGGCGCTCGGCGGCCACCAGGTACATGCAGAAGACCGGAACCGCTGGTCCGGAGATCGTCATCGAGGTGGTGATGTCCTCGAGCCGGATGCCCGAGAACAGCGCCTCCATGTCGGCAGCGGTGTCGACGGCGACGCCGCAGTGTCCAACCTCGCCGAGCGACATGGGCTCGTCGCTGTCTCGTCCCATCAGCGTGGGCATGTCGAACGCCACCGACAGGCCCCCGCCGCCGTGGCCGAGGATCATCTTGTAGCGGTCGTTGGTCTGGCTTGCGTTGCCGAAGCCGGCGAACTGGCGGATGGTCCAGGTACGGCCGCGGTACCCCGTGGGGTAGAGGCCGCGCGTGAAGGGGAACTCGCCGGGCCAGCCGATGCCCTCGAACCCGGGCGGCTCCGCGCCCGGCTCGGGGCCGTAGACCGGGTCGACCTCCACGCCGGACAGCGTGGTGAAGTCGGCGTCGCGCACCCGGGAAGCCTCGTAGCGCCGCCGCCAGCGCTCACGACCCGCTTCACCGTCCTCGACGTGAGCCATGTGTCCTCCCGATTGAGCGGAGATAGTTGGACGTCCAAGTATCCGCTACCAAGAGTACGTCGTAGCCGCTGCCCTGACCAAAACGAGCCGCCTGCTACGTCGGTGATCCCCGGTCGACGAAGTCGCCGGCCGCGATCCGTACCGGTCGCAGGACGTCGAAGATCGTGGCGAGCTCCGGTGTTTGCAGGCTGCCGAGCCCGAAGTCTGCCCGCACCAGGGCGTCAGTGGCGGTCTTCACGCGCTCGCTGCCGAGCGGGGTGATCTGCGCCAGCACAGTCCGTCCGTCCGTCGGGTGCTTGCGTCTCGACACCAGGCCGGCCGCCTCGAGGCGGTCGACGATCGAGGTCACCGACGTGGGATGCACCTGCAGCCGCTCGCCCATCTTGCCGAGCGGCAGGGAGCCGCGTCGCGAGAACGTCAGCAGTACGAGCGCCTCGTATCGAGCGAAGGTGAGCCCATGCGGGCGAAGCACCTCGTCGAGCTCGGCGAGGACGAGCTGCTGCACCCTCATCAGGCTGGTGACAGCGCGCATCTCTTCTGTTGCCGGCCAGCGAGCCGACCAGTGTCGCGCCGCCTCCTCGATCGGGTCGAACGGCAGCGGTACGCCTCGCGCCATGGTCTCTCCTAGGTTCTGCCACGGACCTTAGCGCCCAGCTCCCTCGGCCGGCGCGCCCGAGTTCCGAACGATCCGTGCGGGGGGAGCAGTCCAGCACCGCGCGGCGCCTCAACCTCCTGCGAGTGCCCCCACGAGCGTGTCAGCTGCGGCATAGGGGTTGAGGCCCTCCGCTGCCACCTGATGGGCCAGGGCGTTCAGCGCGGCGGAACCGTGCACGTCGCCGAACCGTGCCTGCAGCGCAGCGAGCGAGATCGCCTCGATCTCGTTACGGGCCCGGCGGGTACGGCGCTCCGCCAGCTCACCTGAGCCACTCAGCGCCTGCCAGTGCTTGTCGAGGGCGGCCACCAGCGCCTCGATGCCCTCGCCCGTTTGCGCGACCGTGCTCACGATGGGCGGGCGCCAGGCGCCCGCGGCGGCACCCAGGCTCAGCACCGAACGAAGGTCCCGCACCACCTGGTGGGCACCCTCGCGGTCAGCCTTGTTGACGACGTAGACGTCGCCGATCTCGAGGATACCGGCCTTGGCCGCCTGGATCCCGTCACCCATTCCGGGTGCCAGCATGACGACCGTCGTGTCGGCCTGCCCGGCGATCTCCACCTCTGACTGGCCGACTCCGACCGTCTCGACGAGGATGACCTCGCAGCCAGCGGCGTCGAGCACCCGAAGCGCCTGCGGAGCAGCCCATGCCAGCCCGCCGAGCTGCCCGCGGGTCGCCATCGAGCGGATGTAGACCGACCTGTCGGTCGCGTGCTCCTGCATCCGAACCCGGTCGCCGAGCAGCGCGCCGCCCGAGAAGGGTGACGACGGGTCGACCGCCAGCACCCCCACCCGGCTGCCACGATCGCGGAAGGCCGCAACCAGAGCCGACGTCGTGGTGGACTTGCCGACCCCTGGCGAGCCGGTGATGCCGATGATCTGAGCGTGGCCGGTGTGCGGTGCTAGCGCCGCAGCTACCTCCCGCAGCAGCGGAGAGGCATCCTCGACCAGCGAGATCAGCCGGGCGACCGCTCGCGGGTCTCCGGCGCGAGCTCGCTCGGACAGGTCGCTGACCGAGGCTTGCCGACCGGTACGACGGCCGATGAGCGTTGGCGGCTGTTGGGACGAGGCAAGGTCCGGCTGCGTCGGCGTCACGCCGTCGGCACACGCACGATCAGGGCCTGGCCCTGACCGCCGCCGCCGCACAGCGTGGCGGCACCGACCCCGCCGCCGCGTCGCTGCAGCTCGAGCGCCACGTGCAGGACGATGCGTGCACCGGACATGCCGACCGGATGGCCCAGCGCGATGGCGCCGCCGTTGACGTTGACCCGGTCCTCGCTGACGCCGAGCTGCCGGGCGCTGCTGATGCCGACGGCGGCGAACGCCTCGTTGATCTCGATGACGTCGAGGTCCGACGCGGCGATGCCCTCCTTGGCGCAGGCCGCCTGAAGGGCGTTGGCCGGCTGTGACTGCAACGTCGAGTCGGGACCGGCGACCTGGCCACCAGCACCGATCTCCGCCAGCCAGGTCAGCCCGAGCTCCTCGGCCTTCGCCTTGCTCATCACGACGACTGCGCAGGCGCCGTCGGAGATCTGGGACGACGACCCTGCGGTGATCGTCCCCTCCTTGGAGAACGCCGGCCGGAGCTTGCCGAGCGACTGGACCGTCGTGTCGGCCCTGATGCCCTCGTCCTCGATCACCACCATCGGGTCGCCGCGTCGCTGCGGCACCGCGACAGGCACGACCTCGTCCGTGAAGACGCCGTTCTTCCACGCAGTGGCGGCGCGCTGGTGCGAGCGCGCCGCGAAAACGTCCTGCTCCTCGCGGGAGAGCCTCTCGTCCGCACTGTTGCGGCTCTCGGTGAGGCTCCCCATCGCCTGGTCGGTGAAGACGTCCCAGAGGCCGTCGTACGCCATGTGGTCGCGCACCGTGACGTCGCCGTACTTGTACCCCTCGCGCGACTTCATCATGAGGTGCGGCGCATTCGTCATCGACTCCATGCCACCAGCCACGACGATCTCGCACTCACCGGCGCGGATGAGCTGGTCAGCGAGCGCGATCGCGTCGATGCCGGAGAGGCACACCTTGTTGACGGTGAGCGCCGGCACGCTCATCGGGATGCCGGCGTTGACGGCGGCCTGCCGAGCCGGGATCTGACCGGCGCCGGCGAGCAGCACCTGACCCATGATGACGTAGTCGACGTGGTCGGGAGAGACACCCGCCCTCTCGAGCGCGCCCTCGATAGCCACCCCACCGAGGTCGGTCGCTGCCAGCTCCTTGAACCCCCCCAGCAGCCGTCCGATCGGCGTTCGCACGCCGGCGACAATGACAGATCCAGCCATCGGGGGTCTCCTCCTGCATCGTTGCGTCTCCGCCCAGGATAGCCAGACTTGGCATGGCGACTGCCGGTCCACGACCATAGGGGCATGTTCCCGGAAGGCCTGATCACGGCCGTCGACCACGTCGGCATCGCCGTGCGGGACATCGACGAGGCCGTCGAGTTCTACCGGACCCGGTTCGGCTTCCGGCTCGTCCACCAGGAGGTCAACGTTGACCAAGGGGTCAGCGAGGCGATGGTCGCGGTCGGCGACTCGGGCGTCTGCCTCCAGCTGCTCGCGCCGGACCGGCCGGACTCTGCGATCGCCCGGTTCCTGGAGCGCTCCGGCCCCGGGGTCCAGCAGGTGGCCTACCGCGTGACCAGCATCGAGGAGGCGATGACAGCCGTCCGCGCGCAGGGCATGAGACTTCTGTACGACGAGCCGCGACGTGGCACCGCAGACAGCCGGATCAACTTCATCCACCCGACGGACGCCGGCGGAGTCCTCGTCGAGCTCGTCGAGCCGGCCGCGGCCGACTGAGGCAAGACGGCGGTCAGGAGGCAAAAAGTCAGCCTCATCCAAGACGCCGCAAGACACACCCGTCGAGTGCCGTCGGTGGGGGCACACTTGCGGTACACAAGAGCCAGGGTGGCGTATGGTCCAGAAGCCGCCGATGGTGTCCCCAGACAGTAGTGAGCAGACATGACGAGGGAAAGCGACGAGATGACGGAGCAGCAGGTGACACCACAGCGGCACGGACTGTCCATCTTCGACTCCCCCGTGCCCAACCCACCGGAGCCGAGCGGGGACGACGAGCCGGCGGCCGAGGCGGACGTGGAGGTGGAGGCAGCCCGTCCGCCATCCGAGATTCTCCAGTCGGAGGTGGAGGCAGCCGGCCGGACTGCTTCAGGCCGGCCGAGCTTCTCCGTCGTGCGGCGAGGCGGTTACGACAAGGCGGCCGTCGACGCCTACGTCGCGAGAGTCGAGTCGGCGAACGCCAGCACGTCGAGCGCCAGCCAGCAGGAGGTCACGCGCCTGCGCGACAAGGTGGCCGAGCTGGAGCAGCGGCTGTCCGAGGTCGACAACCCGACGTACGCCGGACTCGGCGGGCGAGCGGCTGCGGTGCTGCGGCTGGCCCAGGAAGAGGCCGACGCGCTTCGCTCTCGGGCGCAGCAGGCGGCCGAGCAGTCGCGGGGGCGCATCCTACGCGAAGCCGAGGCGCTGCGCGCCGACGCCGAGAAGGAAGTCGCGGACATCCGGACCGTCCAGATGCAGGAGATCGACGAGCGACGCTCCTCTGTCCTCGCCGAGGCGGAGCAGGAGCGGTCGCTCGCCCGCGCGGAGTCGCATGACATCCTCGCGTCGGCGAACCGCGAGGCCGAGCAGCTGCGGCTCGCTGCCCAGCAAGAGGTCAACTCCGTCCGGACGTCGGCCAAGCGGGAGGCGGAGCAGTCCCGCGCGGCCGCCGAGAGGGAGACCATGGAAGCGCGGCGCGGACTCGCGGTCGAGAGAGAGCGGCTGACGAAGGAGGCTGCCGACCACCACTCCAACGCCGCCGCCGAGACCAGTCGCCTCGTCCAGGAGGCCGAGAGCCGCGCGAACAGCGCCGAGTCCCGTGCCCGCGAAGCCATGGCCACTGCCACCAAGCACCGCGAGCAGGCCACTGCCGAGAGCGAGAAGACGCTCTCGCGATCTCGACGGGAGGCGGAGCAGATCGTCACCGCGGCACGTCGGCAGGCCGAGCAGATCGTCCGCAACGCCGAGGCCGACGCCGAGCGGCAGCGCTCGAACACCCAGCGGGACCTGGAGATGCTGCAGGCGCGGCGCGACGGGATCGTGGCGCAGCTGGGACAGCTCCAGGACGTGCTCCGGTCGTTCTCGAGCTCTGACGACGACGCCGAGCCGGATGCGGCTGCCGGCCCAAGCTCAGCCGACACCGAGGCCGGTGACGATAACGAGGAGCCGGGCGGCTGAGCGGCTGAGCGGCCGCCGCCGAAGGGTGGGTTTGTGGGCGGGTATGTCATGGTAATGCCATGGCGGCTCTCGAGGACTCCCCTCATCCCCTTGACGCCCTGTCCGGACCTGCGGCCGAGCTGACCGGCGACTTCGCGGCTCAGGAGGGCGGCACCCCGGCGCAGAAACCAGTCGGCGCGTCGGCCGTCTCTCATCGAGCGGGCGACTTCGACGCCTCGCAGCAAGCCGATCCCGAGGAGTTTCCATTCGGGGTCCCGGGTCCGCCCGTCTCCCGCCACTCACCGCTCTACCGGGGTTTCTGGACCGGCATAGGGTTCCTGCTCGCGCTGGCGTGCGGGCTGGCGGTCCGGCAGGCGAGCTCCGTCATCGTGCTGGTACTTGTCGCGATCTTCCTCGCGGTCGGCCTGAACCCGGTCGTGGAGTGGCTGCAGGAACGCGGTCTGCGCCGGCGAGTGGCCGTCCTCGTCGTGACTATCTGCCTCCTCGGCGTAGTGGTGCTGTTCGTCATCACGCTGGTGCCCATCCTGCGCGACCAGGTCGCCGAGATCATCACCAATGCCCCTGGGTGGCTGGAGTCGCTGAAGCAGAACCCGACGATCCGCCACCTCGACACGAAGTACGACGTGATCTCCAAGGTCACGGCGAAGCTGCAGGACCCCTCGTTGGCTCAGACGGCCTTCGGCAGCATCTTCAGCGTCGGCCTCGCGGTGCTGAGTGCCCTGTTGAACGCCTTCTTGATCTTCGTACTGACGCTCTACTTCCTCTCGGCGCTGCCGGAGATCAAGCGGACTGCCTACTCGCTCGCGCCGGCGTCGCGGCGGGTGCGGGTCACCCACCTCGGTGACGAGATCCTCCGCGGTGTCGGCGGCTTCGTCGCCGGTGCCTTCGTGGTCTCGATGTGTGCCGGCACCGCATCCTTCGTGTTCCTCGCGATCGTCGGGCTCGGCAAGTACGCGCTCGCCCTTGCCCTCGTCGTGGCGCTGCTGGATTTCATCCCGCTCGTAGGAGCGAGCATCGCCGCCGGCCTGGTGTCGATCATCGGCTTCGCCACCTCGGTGAGCATCGGCATCGCGTGCGTGGTCTTCTACCTCGTCTACCAGCAGTTCGAGAACTACGTGCTCTACCCGCGCATCATGCGGTCGTCCGTCGATGTCCCAGCCGTGGTCACGGTGGTGGCCGTGCTGCTCGGCGGCACCATCATGGGGGTGGTCGGTGCGCTGCTGGCGATCCCGCTGGCGGCCGCGGTGCTGCTGCTGGTCCGGGAGATCGTCGTGCCCAGGATGGACGAGTCATAGGCCGGGCCGGTTCCTTGGTGACGGCGGGCCGTCAGGGGCGCGAACGGAAACCGATGTCGGCGTGCTCCATCTCGCCGTCCCAGGTGGTCGGCAGCGGCCCGGCGCTCGGGTTGAGCCGCTGCACGAGGAGATCCAGCACCTGGTCGGCCTGACCTACCCAGAGATGCCTGCCACCCGGTACGGCGACCACTTCGGCATGGGGGATGGCGGCGAACCGTCGCCGCGCCTCCGCCGGCTGCAGGTAGTCGTCGTACTCCGGCACGATCGCCACGACCGGTTTCCCGGAGCCGGCCCAGGCGGCCAGGTCGCCCTCCTGCGCCCTCCGCAGTGGCGGTGACAGCAGCACGACACCCGCCACCCGGGGGTCGTTGCCGTACCTGAGTGCGAGCTCCGTGCCGAACGACCAACCCACCAGCCACACACTCGGGAGGCCGGCGAGCTGCGCGTAGCCGATGGCCGCCTGAACGTCCAACCGCTCGCCGTCGCCGTCGTCGAACGCGCCCTCGCTGGTGCCCTGAACGCTGCTGGTCCCGCGGGTGTTGAAGCGCAGCACGGCGAGCTGTGCCAGCGCAGGCAGTCGAGCCGCCGCCTTCCGGAAGATCTGGCTGTCCATCATCCCGCCCTGCGTGGGCAGCGGGTGGAGGCACACCATGGTGGCCACCGGTGCGGCGTTCGCCGGCAGGGCCAGCTCGCCGACGAGATGGAGGCCGTCGGACGTGGTCAGCGTCACCGGCTCTCGCAGCGCCGGAAGCACGGAGTTCGGCCGGATCCGTTGTGGAGTTGCCATCGGCTCAGGGCGCTGAGTACTCGCGGAAGCCGCGGCCGGTCTTGCGCCCGAGGTATCCCGCTGTCACCAGGTGCTCGAGCAGCGGCGCAGGTGCGAGGCCGGGCTCGCGGGACTCCCGGTACAGCTGGCGTTGGATCGTGAGCGACACGTCGGTGCCGACCATGTCGAGCACCTCGAAGGGGCCCATCGGGAGCGCGCAGCCCTGCTTCATCGCGGTGTCGATGTCATCGGCGCTGGCATAGTGGTCGTCCAACATCCGCACCGCGTCGTTGAGATAGGGGAACAACAGCGCGTTCACAACGAAGCCGGCGCGGTCACCGCAGAGGACTGGCTGCTTGCCGAGGGCCATCACCAGCGCCTGGACGGTCGCGGTGACGTCGGCCGAGGTCGAGACGGTCGAGACGACCTCCACCAGGTCACTCGAGGCGGTGGGGTCGATGAAGTGGAGCCCGACGACGTCCTGCTGACGGCCGGTGGCAACCGCTATCTCGACCACCGGCACGGCCGTGATATCGGTGATGGTGGTGGCGAGGATCGCATCCGGCCCGCAGACCTTGCCGAGATGCTCCAGGACCGCTTTCTTCTCCTCCGGGTCGTCGCTAACCGCCTCGACCACGAGGTCTTCCTCCCCCACCTGCTGCAGGGAGCCCAGGTCGGCAGCGTGACTGACCTCGAGACCGCCGTTGCCGAAAGCCTTGACGATGCCGTTGGCCAGCGGGCCGGAGCCGACGACACCGATACGTCGCAGCGACCGGGCCCGGTGCGGATCCGGGTCGGGTGACGGCGTCTCAGCATCGGCGACGACCACCGTGGGGTTGTCCGCTGCCTCGTACGTGTAGAAGCCACGACCCGTCTTGCGACCGAGCAGGCCGGCCGTGACCATCTGCTTGATCAGCGGCGTCGGGGCGTGCAGCCGGTTGCGGCTCTCGCCGTACATCGTCTCGAGGATCTGGTACGCCGTGTCCAGGCCGATCAGGTCCAGCAACGCCAACGGCCCCATCGGATAGCCACAGCCGACCCGCATGGCGGCGTCGATGTCCGCACGCGACGCGTAGCGGCTCTCGTAAAAGGCCGCGGCGCGGTTGAGATAGCTTAAGAGCAACGCGTTCGCGATGAACCCCGCCTTGTCGCCGACGGTCACGGGGTTCTTCCCCAGCCGTCGGGCGACCCCTTGGACCTCCTCGACGACGGCCGGCTCCGTGACGACCGTGCGGACGACCTCGACGAGCTGCTGGACCGGCGCCGGGTTGAAGAAGTGCAGCCCGACGACACGTCCCGGTTGCGAGGTGGACGCCGCGATCTCGGTCACGCTGAGCGAGGACGTGTTCGTGGCGAGGACCGCATCGGGTCGCACGATCTTGTCGAGCTGCGAGAAGATGCTCCGCTTGAGGTCGAGGCGCTCGACGACCGCCTCCACCACGAGGTCGCAGTCCGCGAGGTCACTCATCGAGCGCGTCAGTGTGAGCCGGTGGAAGATCGCCTGCTGGTCCTGCGGATCCAGCTTCCCTCGCCGAACCGCGCGGTTGGTGGATTGGTGGATGTGGGTCCGTCCGCGCTGCAGCTGCTCGTCGCTCTGCTCGACACCAACGACCTCGAAGCCGTTGCGGGCAAAGACTTCGGCAATGCCGGCGCCCATCGTGCCCAGACCTACCACGCCCACGGTGGTGAACTCTCGCGCCATCCCGCGAGTCTGCCATGCGCCCAGGTGCCGCCAGGATGCGACCGCGGAGGACACTTGCCGGGTGCGTCTCGTCATCGCCAGGTGCCAGGTCGACTATGCGGGGCGGCTGACGGCGCACCTGCCGATGGCCACCCGGCTGCTCATCGTCAAGGCGGACGGCTCGGTGCTGGTGCACGCCGACGGTGGCTCGTACAAGCCGCTCAACTGGATGTCGCCGCCCTGCTCGCTTCTCGAAGGACCGACGGTGGACGGCGTCACCGAGTGGCTGGTCGAGGCTCGCGGTGGGGACACGTTGCGCATCCTCATCGAGGAGGTGGTGAGCGACACGTCGTACGAGCTCGGCACCGACCCGGGCCTGCAGAAGGACGGCGTCGAGCGACACCTCCAGGAGCTGCTTGCCGACCACCCGACGAGGCTGGGTCCGGGGATGACGCTGGTACGACGTGAGTACCCGACCGCGATCGGGCCGGTCGACCTGCTGTGCCGCGACGGCGCGGGATCGGTGGCCGTCGAGGTCAAGCGACGCGGGGAGCTGGATGGTGTGGAGCAGCTGACCCGCTACCTTGACCTGCTGAACCGGGACGCCCTGCTCACCCCGGTCCGGGGCATCTTCGCGGCTCAGGAGATCAAACCCCAGGCGCGGACGCTGGCCGCAGACCGGGGTATCGCCTGCGTGGTGGTGGACTACGACGAGATCCGCGGGATGGACGACCCCGCCGCCCGCCTCTTCTAGCGTGCGCGCGGCTAGAACCCGCCGCCGTCGAAGCCGCCGCCATCGAACCCGCCACCGTCGAAGCCCCCACCGTCGAACCCGCCACCGCCGTCATAACCACCGCCGTCGGGGCCCGCATCGGCACCGGAGCCGCCCCCGTCGTCGTACCCCTGCCCGTCGTAGCCCTGACCGTCTCCCTGGTCCGACCCGGCGTCGTAGCCCTGGTCGTAGCCGCTGTCATAGCCCTGGTCGTAGCCACCGAACCCGCCGCCCCACATCCCGCCCATCATCGTGCCGACGAACAGCAGCTCCATCGCGCCGAACCCGCCGAAGTAACCGGCGGTCCACGGCTGGTAGGCCGGCCCCGCCTGGTAGTACGGCATCCGGCGTGGGCCGACCATGACCTGACGCACCGCGGGCTCGGCGCCGGAAGCTATCCGGTCCGCATCGGCAGCACACACAGGTACCTCGCGGGTGGCACCGCCCGCCGGAGCCCAGGTGATGTCGCGCACGGAAGGGCCGTGCTGCGGGTTGAAGAAACACGGTGGCCTGCGCTGCGGCACTGGCTGACCCGCGACCCGCGCGCGCACGCAGGCAGTGGCATAGCGGCCGTCCTCCAGGATCTCGGTCACGTGGCGGATCTCGTCGGGCCTGCTGACGGCGGCCACCGACTCCTTGGCCGCCTCGTACCCGTCCAGCGCCCGCTGGTAGTCCTGCCGGGCTGCCTCGTCCAGCTCGTGACCGGCCAGGTCGACATCCAGCTCACGAAGGTCCTCGCCGAAGGCCGTGACGTCCTCATCGGCAGATCGCTTGACCGAGGCGAGCTCCTCCGCGGTGAACGCCGGCTGCGGCAGCCGGGGTCTACCGCCGAAGCCACCCAGCTGCTGACGTGGCCGGGTCCGGGTCCGGGACCGCACCAGTGACACGAGTGCCAGCATCACGAAGAACAGAAATATCCACGACATCAGCGTTCCACCTCTTCCGACCCATCCCGTCAACCGGTCCTCGTCGGCTGACGACCGAAGTAGACAACCTGGGCGACGAGCGTCGTGCCCAGCAGCCGAGGCATGACCCGAGCGTATCTCTGTGTCGTCGCACGTCCAGTCCTGGCTACAGTCAGGCGGATGACCGAGCCCCGGGTGCGTGACCTCAACCTCGCGGACCATGACGCTGCACTCGACGTGCGACTCAGGTCCTTCGGGCCGCTGTCGAGCGACGGTCTGGCCTGGTGGGACCCGCTGTTCGAGAAGACCGTCCTCGCCCGGCGGGCGCTGGGTGTCTTCCACGGCAACCAGCTCACCGCTACTGCTCGCATCCACGAGTACCGACAGGTCTGGGGCGGCCGTGCGCTGGCGATGGCCGGCATTGCCGGCGTCGTCGTGGCACCGGAGTGGCGGGGACGCGGCGTCGCCACCACGCTGATGACCGCGGTGCTCGAGCGTGCCGTCGAGCTCGGGAATGCCGTCTCGGTGCTGTTCCCCGCCGCGCTCCCGCCGTACCGCCGGCTCGGCTGGGAGCTGGCCGGCGCAGTGTCGCGGACCACGTTTGCGGCGGATGGACTGCGGCGGCTGGGCAGGAACGATGTCGCCGTACGACGTGCCGGCCCCGACGACGTTGACGAGGTCGAAGCCCTCCTGCGGGGAGACGCCGAGCGCAGCCGGGCAAACGGGCCGCTCGAGCTGACCGGCGACGACGTCCGCGAGCTGCTGAGCGACCCGGCAAACTTCTGCTACCTCGCGGACCGCGGCGTCATCGTCTACGCCTGGGATGGCAAGGACCTGCGCGTGGAACGGGTGGCCGCCGAGACCCCGGGGACCCTCTGCGCGCTGTGGTCGACCGTCGGCTCCGGTGCCTCCGCCGTTCGCGAGGTGTACACCTACCAACCGCCGCACGACCCGCTCCACTGGCTCCTCGCGGACAAGGCGGGCATCGGAGTCGAGGAGGACCGCTGGATGCTGCGCATCCTCGACGCGAAGGCGGCGGTGGCCGGTCGGGGATTTCCGTTCGGGCTCCGTGCCGAGGTGCCCCTCGTGCTCGCGGATCGCTGGATCGCCGGGAGTGCCGGCTCCTTCCGCCTGGTGGTCGACGGCGGCGGCGGGGAGCTCGTACCGGACTACGAGCCCTCAGCGGATGCGGTGCTTCTCGGCCCGAACGGGCTCGCGGCCCTCTACGCCGGCACTCCGGTGCCGACCTTGCGCAGAGCCGGGTTGCTGACCGGCGGCAGCCCGGAGCTCGACGCGCTGCTGGATGCCGCGTTCGCGTCGCGCTGCTACCTGCTCGACACGTTCTAGCCGGCTTGCGCGCAGCGGGTACGCCCGAGACCATGAGGGGATGACCAGCTCCGAGACCCAGTTCGACTACGACCTGCTCGTCGTCGGCAGCGGTCCCGGCGGCCAGCGCGCTGCCGTGGCCGCGGCCAAGCTAGGCAAGCGCGTCGCCGTGGTGGACCGGCGCAACATGGTCGGCGGCGTCTGCATCAACACCGGGACGATTCCCAGCAAGACGCTGCGCGAGGCGGTCCTGTACCTGACGGGCATGACGCAACGCGACATGTACGGCGCCAGCTACCGCCTCAAGGAGGACATCTCGATCTCCGACTTGACCGCGCGCACCCAGCACGTGATCGGTCGGGAGGTCGAGGTGGTCCGGAGCCAGCTGGTGCGCAACCACATCAGCCTGCTCGCCGGCACCGCCGCCTTCGTCGACCCGCACACCCTCATCGTGTCGGGACCCGAGCGGTTGACCGTCTCGGCGGGCAGGATCGTGCTCGCGCCCGGGACCCGGCCCGCCCGGCCGTCTCATGTCGAGTTCGACGACCAGCACGTCGTCGACTCTGACGGGATCCTCGACCTCGAGTCGATTCCGTCGTCCATGCTGATCGTGGGAGCCGGTGTCATCGGCATCGAGTACGCCTCGATGTTCGCCGCCCTCGGCACCCGCATCACCGTCGTCGACCAGCGGCCCACCATGCTGGACTTCTGTGACGAGGAAATCGTGGAGTCTCTGCGTTTCCACCTCCGCGACCTTGCGGTGTCCTTCCGCTTCGGCGAGCAGGTCGAGAAGGTCGAGGCCAGTCCGCACGGCACGATCACCACGCTGAAGAGCGGCAAGCGGATCCCGGCAGAGACGGTGATGTACTCGGCCGGCCGGCAGGGAGCGACATCGGAGCTCGCGCTGGAGAAGGCGGGGATCGTCGCCGACCGGCGTGGCCGGATCGAGGTCGACGCGTCGTACCGCACCAGCGTCGAGCACATCTACGCCGTCGGTGACGTCGTCGGCTTCCCTGCTCTCGCGGCGACAGCGATGGAGCAAGGCCGGCTGGCCGCACTGCACGCCATGGGTGAGGACACCCACAGCCTGACCGAGCTGCAGCCGATCGGCATCTACACGATTCCCGAGATCTCATACGTCGGGGCCACCGAGGCCGAGCTCACCGCGCAGTCCGTCCCCTACGAGGTGGGCCTGTCCCGCTACCGGGAGCTCGCCCGTGGGCAGATCGTCGGCGACTCCTACGGCATGCTGAAGCTGCTCGTGCATGCGATCAACCGCACTATCCTCGGCGTCCACATCTTCGGCACCGGGGCCACCGACCTCGTGCACATCGGACAGGCCGTGATGGGCTGCGGCGGGACGATCGACTATCTCGTCAACACGGTCTTCAACTATCCGACGCTGTCGGAGGCCTACAAGGTCGCAGCCCTCGACGCGACGAACAAGCTGCGTACGCTCGACCGGCTGCTGGTCTGACCTCCGCTCGGGCTGCCGGCCGCTCAGCGCAGTGGGACGAACGAGTAGTGACCGACGCGCTGCTCGTCCGCCGCCCCGTCGCCTCGCCGGTCGACCACCGACAGCCGCCCTCGTACCGGGATGACCATCCGTCCGCCCACCGCGAGCTGGTCTACCAGTGCTGTGGGGAGCTCGCGGGCCTCGGCGGAGACCAGGATCCGGTCGTACGGCGCGTGCGCCGGCAGTCCCAGGTGGGCAGGGTCGGCCTGGTCGATGCTGGCCCAGCCGAACCGGTAAGGCGCCAGGTTCTGCCGGCCCCACTCGACCAGCTCGGGCACCAGCTCGACACCGAACACCCTGCCCCGGTCCGTGACGAGAGTGGCCAGGAGGGCCGTCGTCCACCCGGATCCGCTGCCCACGTCGAGAACCCGGTTGCCGACGAGCGGGTCGAGCAGCCGGAGCATGTCCTCGACGGTCGTGGGTTGGGAGTTGGTGGCGCCGTGGCCGATGAACAGCGGCCGGTTCTGCGCGGCACGACCCCGCTGGTCATCGGTGAGGAAGTCCGCTCGCCGTACGGCAGCAAAAGCCGCCGCCAGCCGCTCAGCCGACGCGGGAATAGGTCCGGTGACCGTCAAGAGGCTAATTATGCGCGGCCCCAGCGCTCGACGTCCAGGCCGTGGGCGAGGCGGATCCGGTTGCGC
>JBBQKY010000015.1:0-24216 GCA_038327385.1 Propionibacteriales bacterium | reverse complement strand
GCTATCCCGGCAAGTACCCGTACAACAACCGCAAGCACCTCTACGACATCACGCAGGGCAGCAACGGCGGCTGCGGCGCACCGCTCTGCAGCGCCGGCAACGGTTGGGACGGCCCGACCGGCCTCGGCACCCCGCACGGTGTCGCCGCCTTCTGATCACTGCGCACGTCTGATCGGTCTGCACACCCAGGTGGCCGGGTACGGCGACGTACCCGGCCACACCTGCGCCTGCCCCCCGTAGCGGTACGCTGGGCGGGTACGAGTGACCACACTCGCGTGCTCCGGGGTCGGTGGAAGTCCTAACCGGCGGTGACAGTCCGCGACCCGGCCGCAGCCAGCGGCCGGTGACCTGGTGAGACTCCAGGACCGACGGTGAGAGTCCGGATGGGAGGAAGCACGAGGTCTGTGGGCCGCGCCGCGATTCCCTGAGGCCTCGCGAGCAGAGCCTCGACCCATCCCTCCCGCGCCCGCCTCGAAGTCCGCGACGAGACCGGAGGGACGACGCCATGGCATCTCAGCAACACACCCCCGCCGCAGGACAGCCGGGGTGAGCCCCGTGCATTGGCTCCTCGACGGCTACTGGGTCATCGGCGGGCACCCCGTTCTCCACCGTGAGGTGTTCGGCAACGTGTTCGGGCTGGCGAGCGCCATCCTCGGCATGCGGCGGCTCACCTGGGCCTGGCCGGTCGGGATCATTGGCAACGTGGTGCTCTTCACGGTCTTCGTCTCCGGGATCTTCGACAAGCCGCAGGTGCATGACCTGTGGGGCCAGGCCGGTCGGCAGGTCTTCTTCCTCATCGTGAGCCTCTACGGCTGGTGGCGCTGGCAGCGAAACAAGAGCAGCGGCGAGGTGAGCGACGGCACTGCCGTGACGCCACGATGGGCCGGTGGCAATGAGCTGCGGGCAATGCTCGCCGTCGGCGTCGTGATGATGTTCACGTTTTTCTATGTGCTCCGCTACCTGGACTCCTTCGGTCCGTTGGCGGATGCCTGGATCCTCACGGGCAGCATCCTCGCGACCTATGGGATGGCCCGCGGGTACGTCGACTTCTGGTGGATGTGGATAGGTGTCGACATCGTCGGGGTGCCGCTGCTGTTCCGAGCCCACTACTACCCCAGCGCGGCGATGTACGTCATCTATGGCGCCTTCTGCGTCGCAGGCTTCGCATCGTGGGCGAGGGTGGAGCGGCGGGGGCGCAGCATCTCGGTCACCGGCAGCCAAGGCGCACTCCCCGAAGAGGTGATGACGGATGCTTGATCTGCGATGCGCGAGACGGCCACCCTGCTGAGGGTCTACCGACCGCTGGGGGCCCGAGTCGTCTCCGCGGTGTGCGGCTGCGTCCTGCTCGTGCTCTTCGTGGTCATGTGGTTGACGCTGCCCGCTCGGGTCAGAGCCGAGTTCGGGGTCTTCCAGCGACTGACGCTGCTCGGGTTCTTCGCCGCGGTGATCGTCTTGCTGTACGGCGTCTTCCGCACCAAGGTGACGGCGTACGAGCGTGGGATCAGCGTGACCAACGGGTACCGCCGGCGCGACTACGACTGGGCCGAGGTGGTGACCGTCGGGCTGAATCGGGACCGGCCGTGGGCGCTCGTGGACCTCACCGACGGGAGCACGGTTGCCCTGATGGCCCTGCAGTCCGCCGACGGCGCACGGGCGACCCGGTCCGCACGGGAGCTCGCGAGCATGGTCAGCACACGGTCGAGAACCGACCCGGAGAGCTGAGCGCCGGTCTGGATCTCAGACGGCGCGTCCTCGGCGGGCGATGGCGTCGATCGTGACCGCACCGAGCAGGACGAGGGCGGTGACCATGTACTGGTACGCGTCGCCGAGACCGATGAGCAGCGTGCCGTTGTAGATGGTCGCGATCACCACCCCCCCGAGAAGGGCGTGCATCATCTTGCCGCGCCCCCCGAACAGGCTCGTGCCGCCGATGACTGCCGCGGCGACGGCGTACAGGACGAGCTGGCCGCCCTGGACGTTGGCGGAGATCGAACCCAGTCGTGACGCGTACACGATGCCGGCGATGCCGGCGGTCAGGCCGGCCAGCATGAAGGCGACGCAGCGCACCAGGTTGACGTGGATGCCGGCCCGTCGGGCCGCCTCGGCGTTACCGCCGATCGCGTAGACGTAGCGGCCGAACTTGGTTCTGCCGAGTAGGAAGGTCCAGGCGACCAGGACCGCGAGAACGAGGGGCACCACCCAGGGCACACCCTGGAGGGTGATCAGCGCGCTGCCCCGATTCCGGTTGCAGACGGCGACCAGCGCGATCCCGGCGATGGCAAGGACCACGATCTTCGCGATGACGAGCCCGAGCGGCGGAGCCGCGAGTCCCGACGCGGTAAGCCGCCACTGGCGGTACAGCAGGAGCGCCGCGGTGAGTGCCACAACGACGGCAAGCACGACCCAGGCGGTGACGACGCCCATGTTGCCGTTGACGATCTCGAGCAGCACGTCGTTGGAGATGCCGATGGTCCCGCCGCTGCTCGCGCCTGCCAGCTTGGGGATCAGGTAGAGCACGGCGCCCTGCATGAACAGCGAGCCGGCGAGGGTGACGACGAACGACGGGAGACGCAGCCTGGTGGTTATCAACCCCAGCAGCCCGCCGAACAACGTCGTCGCGCCGAGACCGAGGGCCACGGCCACCGGCCAGGACATGTTGTGAGGGGGCGCGGAGAGACCGACGGTGATCACCGCGCCGACGGCCGCTGTGAAACCCAAGGACAGGTCGATGTCCCCGAGCAGCAGGACGAAGACCTCCGCCATCCCGAGGAGCACGAACGTCGCTCCCTGGACGAGCAGGTTGACGATGTTGCCCGCCGACAGGAAGACCGACTGCTCGATCTGGAAGACGATGATGATGACGACGAACCCGGCGAGGACCGGAAGAACGCCGCTCTCCCCGGACCGGACCCGCTTTCCCCAGGCGCCGATGTACTCCCCGAGCGAGCCCGCCACGACGTCGGACTGCGCGGCAAGCGTGGCGCTGCTCCCGGTAGGCGGGCTTTCGACCTCGTCGGGGGCTTCGGTGCCAGCGGCCGGGGCAGACGGGGGAGTCGATGACATGCGGTCAGCCTTCTCGTGAGGTGGCGGCCGTGCGCGCGGCTCCGCCGCCGGATGTCGTGCCGGTGGTGATCAGCTGGACCACGCTCTGCGCGTCGTACTGCGAAAGCGGCCCCTGCTCCGCCATCCTGCCCAGGCGCAGCACCGCGACGTGGTCGGCGACGGCGAAGACGTCGTTGAGGTTGTGCGAGATGAACAAGATGGCGATGCCCTGACTGCTCAGCCGCTCGATGAGTTGCAGGACCATAGCGGTCTGGGAGACTCCCAGCGCCGCGGTGGGCTCGTCGAGGATCACCAGCTTGGCATCGCGCATGATGGCACGCGCGACGGCGATCGCCTGGCGTTGACCGCCGGAGAGCGAGCCGACGGGCTGGCGGATCGACTTGACGGTCGTCACTGACATGTCTGCCAGCGTGTTGACGGCTGTCCGCTCCATGGTCGGCTCGTCGAGGACGCCGTAGCGCATCACCTCGCGACCGAGGAACATGTTCTGCACGATGTCGAGGTTGTCGCACAACGCAAGGTCCTGGTAGACGGTCGCGATGCCGAGATGCGTGGCGTCACCGGGCGACTGGATCGTCGTCGGACTCCCGCTCCAGCTCATCTCCCCGCCGTCGGCCGGGTAGATCCCCGCGATGGCCTTGATCAGCGTCGACTTGCCGGCCCCGTTGTCACCCACCAGCGCCGTGACCTGACCGGGCAGCACGTCGAGGTCCACGCCGCTCAGCGCCTGGACTGCGCCGAAGCTCTTGGTGATGCCCCGCAGCCGAAGCAGCGGGGCATCACCAACGGCGACGCTCAAGAGATCCCAGCCGCCTTGCACGCGGCGGCGAGGGCGCCGGCGCACAGCTGCTTGGCGTCCACGAAGCTGTCGGCGATCACCGTGTCGTTCATATTCGCGGAGGTGACCCACTCAGGCGACAGCAGCACGGAGGGCACCTGCGTGTTGGCCTCGGTGTCCGCGGTCTGGCCGTTGACGAGGCCGTCCGGCGGTGTCTGACCGGCGTTGAGGTAGATAGCCAGCGCCGCGGTCGCCTGAGCCTCCAGGTAGATCGGCTTGTACGCCGTGCCGCACTGGTAGCCGAGCAGGGTGTTCTGCAGCCCGATGAGCGAGGCGTCCTGACCGGTGACCGGGAACGTCTTGGCGGCGATCTGATGGGACTTGAGGTAGGAGATGATCGGGGCGGCGTTCGCGTCGTTGGGCACCAGGACCGAGTTCGTGGAGCTGTTGCCCGTGTAGGCCTGCTGGAACTCGCTGAGCGCGGTCGGCGGGTCCCAGGTACCGGCAGGCGTCGCGGTCTCGACGTACGTCCCAGCGTCGATTAGCGGCTTGAGCACCGCGTTGTAGCCCTGGGAGAACAGCGTGGCGTTGTTGTCGGTGGGGTCGCCGGCCATCACGATCACGTTCGGCTTCGTGACGTTCCAGTCCTTGGCGCACGAGACGAACCCGTTGCCGATGAGGGTGCCTACCTTGACGTTGTCGAAGCTCACGTAGTAGGAGCGGGACCCGCCGAGGGTGACGCGGTCATAGTCGATGACAGCGACGCCGTGGGTCTTCGCATAGGTCTCGATGGACTTGCCGACTCCCGCGTCCAGCGGGTCGACGATGAGGACGGTGGCGCCGCCGGTGATCGCCGACTGGGCGTCGCTCAGCTGGGTGCTGTCACTTCCCTGCGCGTTCACGATGGAGAAGTCCGACGACGAGAGCCCCGCGGTCTGGAAGGCCTTCGTCAGGTACGGCTCGTCGAACTCGGTGTAGCGGGCCGACGTCGTGGTGTCGGGAAGGATGACGGCGATCTTGCCCTTGCCCTGCCCCGCGAGATCCTTCAAGGACGCCATGGCCGAGAAGTCCTTGGTGAACGACGACGCGGTCAGCGACGGCGCTGCGCTGGTCGGCGCCGAGGTGGGCGCCGTCGTCTTGGGGGTCGTGGCCGGGGTGTTCGAGCTTGAGTCGGAACTCGAGCCGCAGGCAGCTGTGACGAGCGCAGTTGCGGCCACTGCAGCCGCGAGCGTGAGCTTCTTTGTGAGCAAGGTGTTCCCCTTCGGTGAACGTGGCAGTGAAGTCACGACGAGTGTCCTACGTCACGCCGTCGTCGTCAAGAGATCAACGCAAGTTCTTCAGTTCCGCCACTTTTGTTACCCAAATGTTCGACTCTTGACGGCTAGGTCGTTGCCCTGCGTAGGATGACGCCATGCCAGCCGACTCCGTCGAGGGGGGCCACGCGGCGTCTCCGGGGTCCACCTCGTCCTTGCGAGTCGCCAACCAGCACCGGGTCATCAGGGTGCTCCAGAACGCCCCGCCGGGCCGACCGGTTACCCAGGCCGACATCGCCCGCGCCACCAGCCTCGCCCCGGCCACCGTCTCCAACATCGTCCGCAGGCTTCAGGTCGGTGGGTTCGTCGAGACCACGGCCGGGGCCGGTCGGCGCGGAACGGCAGTGCGGATCTCCCGGGCTGCCGGACTCGTTGTCGGGATCGACTTCGGCCACCGGCACGTGCGCGTGGCGGTTGGCGACCTCGCCGGCTCGATCCTCGCGGAGACGAGCCGGGAGATCTCCCCGTCGCACGCTTGTGAGGAGGGGCTCGAGCTGGCCGGCACGATGCGGGACGAGCTGCTTGCCGCCCTGGGGCTCGATGCCGGCGGAGTGCTGTGCATCGGCCTGGGGCTCCCGGCTCCGGTCGGCGCCGACGGGCTCGTCGTCTCGTCATCGATCCTGCCGGGATGGGTCGGGGTGAAGGCCGACGCCGTCTCGGCACAGCGGCTGGGGTGCCCGGTCGTCATTGACAACGACGCCAACCTGGGAGCCGTGGCGGAGTACCGCCGGGGAGCGGGCGCCGGTCACCCGTTCATGGTGTTCCTGAAGGTCTCCTCCGGCGTTGGCGCCGGGATCATCCTCGATGGACGCGTGTTCCGCGGTGGCGCCGGCACGGCAGGGGAGGTCGGCCACTTGACCCTGGACGAGTCGGGGCCGGTCTGTCGCTGCGGCAACCGGGGCTGCCTGGAGGCCTATGCGAGCGTGACGACGGTCCAAGAGCTGCTGGCGGTGCAGCACCCCGGTGCCACGTTCAGCGAGATCGTGACGGCTGCCCGGGTAGCGGACAACGCAGCCCGGCGGGTGATAGAGGATGCCGGCCGCCAGCTCGGCTGGGCGATGGCGATGGTGGCGAACCTGATAAACCCGACGTGTCTGGTGGTCGGCGGCGACATGGCGCAGGCCGGTGACATGCTGCTCGACGCGATCCGCGCCGGGATGCGGCGGCACGCCGTGGGCTCGGTTGGGGCGGCCGTCGAGATGCGGACCGCGCAGCTGGGCGACCGCGCGTCGGTAGTAGGTGCGCTGTTGTTGGCGCTCGACAGCGTCGAGGCCGAGCTGCCCTGAGCTGGCGGGACGGCTCAGCCGATGCGATCCACGAAGTCGTGCACCTGGGCAGTGGTTTGCTGCTCGTCGAGGCCGAGGTGCTCCAGAATCGTGTATCGGTCAGGGCGGGTGTCGGGGGCCTTCATGACGGCGGTCACGAAGTCCGGGGCACTGAGCCCGATGTCGAGCGGGGTTCGCGGCAGGCCGTGCCGTCCCAGGCACGCGGAGATCTGGTCGAGCCGGGTCTCGTTGCCGCGCAGGAAGTAGGCGAAGAGGGCACCGATGCCGGCCAGCTCACCGTGGTTGGACACGCCCGGGTACAGCATCTCCACGGCGTGTATCACCTCGTGGCAGGCGCCGCTGCACGGCCGTGAGGTGCCCGCGACCGACATCGCCATCCCGGACAGCACCAAGGCCTCCGCGAGTGCGATGAGAAAGTCGTTGTCGTGGATGCCGTCCGCTCGGTGCAGCACCGCCTCGGCCGCCGTGCGGGCGAACGTCACAGCGAGGCCGTCGACCGGCTCCCCACGAACCCTTTCGGCGAGTCGCCAGTCGTCGATGGCCGACAGGTTGCTCACGGCGTCGCCGATGCCGGAACGCACCATCTCCTCCGGTGCCGCCCTGACGTAGTCGAGGTCCACGACGACGCCGAGCGGCATCGCAACCCCGAAGGAACCCTTGCCACCAGGATGGTCGAGTGAGGCCACCGGCGAGCACAGGCCGTCGTGGGCGAGGTTCGTCGCCACCGCCACCGTCGGGACGGCGGCCCGGGTGGCGGCGTACTTGGCCACATCGATCGTGCGGCCTCCGCCGATCGCGACCACCGCGTCGTACGCCCTAGCCGACAAAGCCTCCTGCAGCTCACCGGCTGTTACCAGGCTCGCGCCCGTGACCGTGAACACGTCGGCCAGCGGCAGCTGCGGTTGCAGGAGACGCCAGATCTCCTCCCCCTGGCCTTGTCCGACGGCGATCAGCACCGTCCCGCGGGTGGAGATGCGGCGCTCGCGAAGCAGGTCGGGGAGCGCGGCCACCGAGCCCGGTCTGATGTCGACGAAGAGCGGGCTCGCCAGCATCCTGGTCAGTATCGGCACGCGATCTCCCGCGCTCTGACCAGGTCGTCGTCGTCGTCGACCTCGACCCACCGGGTGTCCGGGTCGAGGGCGACGAGCCGGAAGTCAGCGCCGCCCTCGTCGACGAGCCGCTGGTAGCCGTCCTCGTAGTAGTCGTGCGGGTTCGCTTCCCAGGTGTCCTGCAGGGCACGGGACAGCGCCCGCACCGCGTGCGGCTCGATAAGGCTGGCGCCGATGAACTCACCGTGCGCGACGGCTGGGTCGACGAGCTTGGTGATCCTGCTGAGCGCGCCCTGGGCGTCGAGGCAGACCTTCATCTCCTCCTGGCCGAGCCTCTTCGTGGTGTCGACGGCCAGCACGATGCCGGCGACGTCCCTCGCGGACAGCAGCTGCTCCTCGACATGGACCGGATGGACGGTGTCACCGTTGAGGACGAGCGCACCGTCCGCCATGACGTCTCGGGCCACCCACATCGAGTACGCGTTGTTCCAGATCTCGGCTCTGTCGTTGTGCACCAGGGTGATGGTCACGCCGTGCCGGCGTTCCAGCTCCGGCTGGCGCTGCACCACCGTCTCCGCGGCGAACCCGACGACGACTGCCACCTCACGGAGCCCGACGCTTGACAGGTTCGACAAGGCGATGTCGAGGATGGTCGTCCCCCCGTCTACGGGGATGAGCGCTTTCGGCAGCGAGTCGGTGTGCGGTCGCAGCCGCCGACCCGCGCCAGCAGCGAGCACCATCCCGATCAACGTCTCGCTCCTCCGCCCGGACGGCCTACCGGCTCACCGAGCAGGCTAGCGTGCCCGGCTTGCTGTACCGCGACGCAGAACGTCTGAGGCATCATGTGGCGATGCTGCGAGGTGCCCACGAGCTGCCGCCGCCGCGGGACCTCAGGTTGCCGCCACGAGCGCTGCTGGCGCAGCTGCGAGACGCCCTCGGAGAGGGTGAATGTGCGCGCACCTGTACGGCGCTGCTCGCCGGCGCCGATCCCGGCGCTTACCGCGCCGAGCTGGCGTATCTCGGCGGAGCGGGCGGCTTCCTGGTTCCAGGTGGCGGGTGGGCGGCTTACTGGGCACGGGTCTGGGGCGCGCGCGGGCTGCTGTACGTCTGGGATCCGTCGTCGGAGCCAACCGTGGTCGCCGGTATGGGGGACCCGCAGTGGCGGGTCGCCGAGATGTGTCTGAAGGTCTCCGCGCTGCGCGAGATCGCTGCGGCCGGGGACCCGGCGGTCCGGCTCGCATCCCACGAGCTGTCGCGGGTGCGCGCCCAGGCCGTCCGCGCTCTTGGTGTTCTGGGTGACACCGAGCACGCGGACACGGTGCGTGGCGCCGAGGAGGACGACGACCTTTCGGTACGACGTGCGGCCGAGCTGGCTCTTCGCCGGATGCGCGAGCGGCTCGACCTCTGAATCCCCGGAGGGCTCCGACGTCCAGATCGCCTGGACGACCGGGTCGTCGGACTTCTGGAGCTTGGGGGCCTCACGCGGGGTGCGCGCGCAGGGCCGCGTCAAGCAGCTGGGTCAGCTGGCCGATGCTGGTGCAGTCGCGGATCTGTGCTGCGGAGACCAGCTGCTCGATGGCGGGGCCGGTCTTCACCAAGATCACCGGAAGGTCGACGCTGCGCCAGGACGAGGACGCGTGGGCGGCCCAGAACTGGTCGCGGGTCAGGGTATGCACCGGCTCCGACAGGGAGTCCAGGTGGGCCTGCCATCTGGGGTTGATCCCGCGCACGCCGCGGGTCAGGGCGCAAAGCGAGCACCGGCGGGGGTCGGAGCCACGCAACCGCTTCCAGGCGCCGAGGGCGCCGTTGACGACACCGCTGTCGATGTCGTGCACGATCACGAGGTGCCGGCCGACGATGGGCGGCTGTGGCACTTTCACGCGGGTAGTGTGGCAGCCCCACCTGAGCACCCGCTGAGAGGCAGCAGCTACCGTTCGACGCTCGCGAGCAAAGGACTGTGACCGGTGACCGCTGTACCGCCCGGCTCGGGTGACGGGCTCGGATGAGGCTCCTCGTCGCCCTCGGTGGCAACGCGCTGACCGGACCCGGCGGCAGCTCCCGGCCGCAGGACCAGATCCAGGCAGCGCAGCGGGCGATGGCAGCGGTCGCGGACCTGGTGGCGGATGGCGCGGAGGTAGTCCTCACCCATGGGAACGGGCCGCAGGTAGGGGACCTCCTCGTCAAGAACGAGCTGGCGGCCTCCGCCGTCCCCCCCGACCCGCTGGACTGGTGCGTGGCCCAGACCCAGGCAACGCTGGGTTTCGTGCTCCTGGACGCGCTGGAGGCTGCCTTGGGCTCGCGCTCGCTCCGACGTCGTACCGCGGCCGTCGTCACCCGGGTGCTGGTCGACGTGGCGGACCCGGCATTCCAGGCGCCCACGAAGCCGATCGGGCGCTTCCTGCCGAAGGACGAGGCCGACGTGCTCGTCGCCCACGGGCAGCGGTTCGCGGACTTCGCCGTCCGAGGATGGCGCCGGGTGGTGGCGTCGCCACAGCCACACGAGATCCTCGACGTCGCCTCGATCGGCGCACTCGTCGAGGCCGGTTTCATCGTTGTCGCCAACGGTGGGGGCGGCATCCCTGTCGTTCGCGGGGGTGACGGCAGTCTGCAGGGCGTCGAGGCAGTCGTGGACAAGGATCTGGGGGCGGCCGTCCTGGCGAGCGCACTCGACGTCGACAGGCTGGTGATCGCGACCGACGTCGGGAACGCCGTGCTGGGCTTCGGGACTCCGGACGCCAAACCGCTCGGCGAGGTCGACGTCGCCGAGATGCGCCGCTACCTCGAGGCCGGCGAGTTCGGCAGCGGCTCGATGGGCCCGAAGGTGGAAGCGGTGTGCCGGTTCGTCGAGCGGACCGGCAGGCTGGGCGTCATCACCAGCCTGGACACCATCGTTGCGGGCGCAGCCGGCCAGGCCGGAACCGTCGTCGTCCCGACGGCCCTCACGCTCCGCTGATCCCGAAGACCGCCTGGTGGATGTCTCCGGGACCGAGCACCACGAGGTCCACGGTGGAGCGGAACGAATTGGCCGGGCACGTCATCGGCTCGATCGCGACGGCTTGCCGGGACAGGTCGCCTTGCCCCTCCCCGGTGAAGACCTGCAGCCAGCGGTACGACGTATCGAGCCACAAACGCGCAGAGCGGCCGGTGTCGGGGTCCCGCAGCTCCGCCCAGGCCCGCCCGTCGACGTACTCGATATCCCCGAAGGCGTCGTCGATGACGGTCGAGCCGATCCGGCGCCTGCTGCGGAAGTCGAAGCCGTGCCGGCCGGCCGGCTCCGGTGGACCGGGCAGCCCGCGCTCGTCGCTGCCGCATCTGGTGGCGGCCGGAAGCAGCAGCTCGCAGTCGTCGGCCGGACGCCCGACGGTGAGATACGGGTGGGCGCCGGCGCCGTAGGGTGCCGGCCGATCACCGACGTTGGTCGCGGACGTCTCGACGCGAAGGCCGTCGTCCGACAGCCGATAGTCGACGACGAGGTCGAGGTCGCCTCCATAGCCGGTCTGCGGGTGCAGCCGCGCTCCCCAACGAGCGTTACTCGGACCGGATCCCAGCAGCGTCCACGGGACCCACCGCGTCAGCCCATGGATCGCGTTGCCGTGCGCCGGCTCGCTCAACGGCAGCTGCCAGTCCTCGCCACCGAAGCCGTAACGGCCGTCCTCGACTCGGTTCGGCCACGGCAGGAGAACCTGCCCGCGCCCGCCCGTGCACATCTGGTCGGCGGCGTACCCGGCGACGAGGTCGAGACCCGAGCGGGTGAGCGTGCGCAGACCCGCGCCCACCTCGACGACGGTCGCGCGGTAGTCGCCGCTCTCGATCGTGATGTTCGTACCCGACGGTGCCCCCACAGCCCGACTCTCGCACATACCGGCCCTAGGTCCGCACGACAAGCTCAGCCCGTGAGCGAGTGTCGTTCGTGCCGAAGCTGCGCGTCTCCGCCGCCGCCCAGTCAGCCCAGTGCTCGAGCACCTGCGGGCCGTCGCGGGCGACGGCGCGCTCGACCCGGACGGCCGCCGCGGCCTCGACCCAGACCAGCAGCGTCGTGTACGGCGCGTAGCGCCGGGCGCCTGCGCCGCAGCCCTCCAGCACGAGGACGTCCTTGGCAGTCAGGTCGCGCCAGTCGCGGAGGGCACCCGATTGCCAGTCGTAGGCCTGCCAGTGCGCTGTCTTGCCCCTGCGGAGGGGCTGGAGAACCTGCTGCACCACCCTCGTCTCGAGGGCCGGGTTCAGGCCCGTCCACCCCTCGTACATGTCGTCGAGACTGAGAATGTGCACCGAGTTCCCCCGTTGCGAGAGCACGGTTGCGACGGCATGAGCCAAGCTCGTCTTGCCCGAGCCGGCCGGCCCGTCCAGGGCGAGCATCCTGGTGGCCGCCAGCATCGGTGGCCGGGCGAGAAGATGCTCGGCGACGGCTACGGACGTAGCCGACCCACCGTCGTACGCGGGGGAGGGTGGGACCTCAGGCAAGCCCATGCTTCTTGAGGATGTCGTCGATGTCGGCCATGTCGGCATCGGCCGGGGCGGACTGCTTCGTTGGTCCGGTCTGCCGGCGGCTCAACCGCGATGGCACCACGATCAGAGCTGCCGCGACCACCAGCAGAGCCAGCCCCACCCAGACAGAGGGCCGGAACACGAATCCGGTGAAGAACCGGGAGAGTGCCAAGCCGACGCTCCACACGAGCCGGTAGAGCCCGATTGCGTACAGCGCGAGCGGGAGCAGTGCCACTCCCGCCCAGCGGGTCCCGGCAAGGGCGCCCTTGCGCCGCCACCGCCACCCGGCAACGGCGGCGAGAAGGGCCGTCAGGATCAACGCGTTGGGCAACCAGACGACGGTGTCGTAGCTCATCGCACCAGACTGGCACACCGGCGGCCGTCTGCAGGTCGATGGCGTGGGGGTACACTTGCTGCCGGACCGGCCGGGGACACCCCGGCTCCAAGTGGAGGCCACCTCCCACCCGCATCGACACCGTCGTCGTCGGGTCACGGTCGCGGGCCGCAATACGGCCCGTCTCGTGGTGGCTTCCAGGCGTGCAAGCGCGGCGGCCAGCCTCTGTGTCGTCAGCGGGGCCGTCTGCGGTCCGTACCAGGCGCACGACACCAGGAGGACACATCACCACAGAGCTACGCGTCAACGACCGGATCAGGGTTCCGGAGGTCCGGCTCGTCGGACCGAACGGCGAGCAGGTCGGCATCGTCCGGATCGACGACGCCCTCCGCCTCGCTCAAGAGTCCGACCTCGATCTCGTCGAGGTCGCTCCGACCGCCCGCCCGCCCGTCTGCAAGCTCATGGACTACGGGAAGTTCAAGTATGAGAACGCGCAGAAGGCACGAGAGACACGGCGGAACCAAACGAACACGGTCATCAAGGAGATGAAGCTCCGGCCGAAGATCGACGCGCACGACTATGAGACCAAGAAGGGTCACGTCGTGCGATTCCTCAAGCAGGGCGACAAAGTAAAGATCACCATCATGTTCCGCGGGCGGGAGCAGTCCCGTCCCGAGCTCGGTTTCCGGCTGTTGCAGCGGCTGGCCGGCGACGTACAGGACCTCGGGTTCGTCGAGTCGGCCCCAAAGCAGGACGGGCGCAACATGATCATGGTGCTCGGCCCGCTCAAGAAGAAGGCGGAAGCCAAGGCCGACGCGCGAGCTGAGCGCGACCGGCGGGCGGCCGCGCGGGCGAACGACGATGAGGCTTCACTCGTTGACGCACGAAGCCAGCCCGCGCAGGGCCAGCCCGCCCGAGAGGACCTGGACCCCGACAGGTGACGACGCAGCATCCAACGCCAGGCCGCCCGCCAGCGGCGGCCACACCGAGCAGACGGAGACCGTCCCCATGCCGAAGATGAAGAGCCACTCAGGTACCGGAAAGCGCGTACGACTCACGGGTTCAGGGAAGATCGTCCGGCAGAAGGCCGGCAAGCGGCACAACCTGGAGAAGAAGCCCTCGACGCTGACCCGGCGGATGTCCGGCACCGTGGAGGTCGCCAAGAACGACCGCAAGCGCTTCAAGAGGCTGCTCGGCAAGTAGCAGCTGTCCAGGCTCGTCAGCGCGACGTCAAGACTCAGCGCTACCTCAAAGACATCCAAGGAGCACCAAGTGGCACGCGTCAAACGGGCGGTCAACGCCCACAAGAAGCGCCGCGAGACCCTCGAGCTCGCGGCGGGCTACCGGGGGCAGCGGTCCCGGCTCTACCGCAAGGCCAAGGAGCAGGTAGCGCACTCGCTCGTCTACAGCTACCGCGACCGCAAGGCGAAGAAGGGCGAGTTCCGCAAGCTCTGGATCCAGCGCATCAACGCCGCTGCCCGAGCCCAGGGGATGACCTACAACCGGTTCATCCAAGGACTTCGCGAGGCCGGCGTCGCGGTGGACCGCAAGATCCTCGCCGACATGGCCGTGAAGGACCCGGCCGCCTTCACTCAGCTCGTGGAGATCGCCAGGGCCAACGTGCCGGCGCAGCAGCCGGCTCCCGTCGAGGCCACCGCAGCCACCGGGAGCTGACGCGACAGCGCCGCTGACCCGCCGAGCGGGTCGCGTGCGACGCGCGGCGGTCCTCACCGGCCGCGACGCCCGCAGCGCCTCGCGCCGGTTCCTGGCCGACGGGCCGCAGACCGTCCGGGAGGCTCTCGAGCTTCCGGACTGCGTAGTCGAGGTGTTCGTGTCCACGGGGGCGTTGGCCCGCCATCACGACCTCGTGCAGCGGGCGCTGTCGGCATCGGCTGAGGTGCACGTCTGCAACGAGCAGGCGATCGACGCACTCTCCGGAAGCAGGGCCCCGCAAGGCATCGTTGCGGTCTGCCGTTTCGTCGACGTGCCGCTGGCGGCTGCCCTCGCGGCCCGACCGCTGCTTGCGGTGGTTGCGGCGCACGTACGCGAGCCCGGCAATGCGGGCGCCCTCATCCGGTGCGCGGACGCAGCCGGTGCCGGTCTCGTGGTGCTCGGCGGCTCGAGTGTCGACCCCTACAACGACAAGGCGGTCCGGGCCACTGCAGGATCGCTGTTCCACCAACAGGTCGTCGTCGCCCCGTCAGTGGCGGCGACGATCGAGGCTCTGCATCGGGAGGGCTTCACGGTGCTGGCCGCCGATGCGGCTGGTGCGACGAGTCTCGAGACGATGCTGGCCGACGGGCTGCTACGGGGCCGGGTGGCCTGGCTGTTCGGCAACGAGTCATGGGGCATTCCCGCCGAGGAGCTGGCCGCGGCGGACCGGGTCGTCGCCGTACCCATCTTCGGCAAGGCCGAAAGCCTCAACGTCGCAACCGCCGCTGCGGTCTGCCTCTACGCGACGGTGTGGGCGCAGCGCATGGGTGGTGACGGCTCGGGGTCGCTCAGCTGCTCTTGATGACCCACTTGCCGCCGGTGATCTTCTGGAAGGCATAGGCGAACGTCGTCGACTTCGTCACCTTCTTGCCGTTGCTGTCCTTCGTGGTGGTCGTCATCACGAAGTTCGCGATGAGGTCTGAACCCTGCATCTTGGCCGAGGTGATCACGCAGTGCGGGTGGTCGGGCTGCGGCAGCGTCGAGTTGATGGCTTTGGGTGTCGGAGCCTTCGCAGTGACGCTCTGGAACGAGATCGTGCATGTCTTGTTCTGGGTCGGCAAGGCCTCGATGAGCAGCAGACTGCCGTCGTCCTGCCTGACACCGACGGTCGGCGCCGAGCTCGACTGCGTGTACTTGGCCGTCACGAAGTTCTGGCCGGTGGTGTCCCAGAGCAGGAAGGCGGTCGGCGACGACCAGCTCACGAACTTGCCGTTCGGCGAGATGCTCGGCTTGCCGGTAGCGCCGCTGAGGTCGGCACGCTTCCAGGTCTTGCCGTCGGTGCTCGCCAGTACGTAGCTCGACTCCGTGCCGTTGACATCCTGCGCGGATATCGCGCACATGACGGTGGCCGCCATCACCGGCCCCTTCGACTTCAGCTTGATCGAGTGGCAGAAGCGCGTGGTGTCCTTGAACACCGATGTCGGCTGCGACCATGCCTTGGCGTCCGCGTTGTAGATCTGCTCCATGATCTCGTGCCCCGGCGAAGCGGCGTACAGCGTGAGCTTGGTGCCCCCGGGAGTCTTGGCGAAGACGTTCTTGACAGCTCCCTTGGCAGTCTCCTTGTGCAGCTTCGTCGTGGTGGGCGTGCCCCCGGTGGTGCCGGAGGTGTCGCCCGATGACGTGCCGCCCGGCGTCGGGCTGTTGCTACCCGAGCTGCACGCCGAAGCTGTGACGAGGACGGCTGTGAGCACGAAACTTGCTGCTAATGGCTTCCGAGACATTGCGCAATCGTAACCGTGGCCCGAGCCCAACCCTCACCAATCGCCACTCCAACCGCAAACACACAGCGTACTTTCAGCGTTGGCGCATCTCCTCGAGGCGGCGAGCAGTTCGAGGCGCGGAGAGGCTCAGAACGATAGCGTTGCCCCACTGTGGAAGAGAAGCGTGGCGCGGCGGGCGCTGCCCTGCATGCGCTTGACCGACTGCCGGACGGCGTGCTGCTCGCCGACGGCCATGGATGCGTCACCTGGGCGAACCCGTCCGCACGGCAGCTCCTGGAGACCCCGGTGCAGCCGGGCGTCCGGCTGGCGCAGGCCATGCAGCTTCAGGATCTGCACGGAAAGGACTGGTTCGGCTGCATCAACCCGTACGACGGTCTGGCACTTCGGTCCAAGCTCGTGGAGTCATCGTGGTGGTCTGTCTCGGGCCGCGAGGTCCTCGTGACGGGGCGGCTGGAGCGGGACCACCCCGCCGGGCCCGTGACGGGTGTCGCGATCTGCCTTCGGTCAGCGCACGCGAGGGAGCGCGGCGACCGGAGCCGCTCGGAGCTGGTGGCCACCCTCGCACATGAGCTCCGTTCCCCCCTGACAGGAGTGAAGGGCTTCACCTCGACCCTGATCTCCAAGTGGGACAGGCTCACCGACGGCCAGAAGCTCCTGATGCTGAGGACGGTCGACGCCGACGCCGACCGTCTCACGCGAATGATCGTCGAGCTGCTGGATGTGGCGCGCATCGACTCCGGGCGGTTGTCGGTGCGCAAGGAGCCGACGCGGCTGGCTCCGCTGCTCTCGTCCCTGGTGGACCGGATGGCCGCACCGGTGGGCCGTCGGGTCAACCTCGACCTTGACGGGGACCCCCATGTGTGGGCCGACCGGGACCGGCTCGCCCAGGTGCTGGCCAACCTCGTCGAGAACGCGTTCACGCACGGGGCGGGCGATGTCGATGTCCGCCTCCGGGGGCGCGCAGACGAGGGAGCGGAGATCATCGTCGACGACGAGGGTGCCGGGATCCCGGCGGACATCCGCGCACGGATCTTCACGAAGTTCTGGCGACAGGGCGCCGGAGGAGGCTCGGGGCTGGGGCTGTTCATCGTCGCCGGTCTGGTGGCCGCCCACGAGGGCAGTGTGGTGGTGGAGCGGGCACCGCGGGGCGGAGCCCGGCTACGGGTGCTCCTGCCGAACGGTGCGCCGTACGCCGACCAAACCGAATAGCACCGGCACCGGCGCCGTTCCTAGACTTGCCCCCAACATGCCTGCGTGCGAGCAGCTGCGGGCCCGAAGGAGTCGCCGAGATGTCAGCCCCGAACAGCACCTACGACCCCGTGGAGGTCAGCCCCCTCCACCCGCAGGAGGTCGACAGGGTGCGCGACGAGGCTCTCGCCGCGGTTCGCGGCGCCGCCGACCTCGAGGAGCTCAAACGCAGCAGGCTCGCCCATGCCGGCGACAGGTCGCCGCTCGGTCTCGCCAATCGCGAGATCGGAGCGCTTCCGCCACAGGCCCGCAAGGACGCCGGGATGCGCGTCGGTCAGGCGCGCCGCCAGGTCGAGGCCGCTCTCGCCGAGCGGCTGGAGCAGCTGACCGCTGAGCAGGAGGAGCGCATGCTCGTCGACGACCGGGTCGACGTCACGCTGCCCTACGACCGCATGCCACAAGGCGCCCGGCACCCCATCACGATGATGAGTGACCGCATCTGTGACTTCTTCGTGGGGATGGGCTGGGAGGTCGCCGAGGGACCGGAGGTGGAGGCCGAGTGGTTCAACTTCGACGCGCTGAACCTCGGCAAGGACCATCCGGCGCGGAGCATGCAGGACACCTTCTTCCTGGAGCCCGCGGAGGCGGGCATCGTGCTGCGGACACACACCTCGCCGGTCCAGGCCCGCTCCCTGCTGTCGCGCCGGCTGCCCGTGTACGTCGTGTGCCCGGGACGTACGTTCCGGACCGACGAGCTCGACGCCACCCACACCCCGGTCTTCCATCAGGTGGAGGGCCTGGCAGTCGACAAGGGCTTGTCCATGGCACATCTGAAGGGCACGTTGGACCATTTCGCCGAGGCAATGTTCGGAACGGGGATCGGCACGCGCTTCCGCCCGTCGTACTTCCCCTTCACCGAGCCGAGCGCCGAGGTGGACCTCGTCTGCTTCGTCTGCCGTGGCGTGCCGCCCGCTGTGGCGACGTGCCGGACCTGCAAGGGCGAGGGCTGGATCGAGTGGGGGGGCTGTGGAATCGTGAACCCGCGGGTCCTCATCGCCTGCGGTGTCGACCCGGACGTCTACTCAGGGCTCGCGTTCGGCATGGGCATCGAGCGGACGCTGATGGTCCGTCATGACGTGCCGGACATGCGCGACGTCGTCGAGGGCGACGTGCGGTTCGCGCGCGCCTTCGGGATGGAGCTCTGATGCGGGTACCGGTCTCTTGGCTGCGCGACTACGTCGACCTGCCCGCCGACCTCGACGCCAGCGACCTCGCCGACCGGCTCACGGCTCTCGGCCTCAAGCTCGAAGCGCTGGATCGCGTCGGCTCTGACGTGTCGGGTCCCATCGTTGTCGGTGCTGTCGTGGACTTCGAGGAGGAGACGCACTCCAACGGCAAGACGGTGCGCTGGTGCCAGGTCGATGTCGGGGAGGACGCGGCTCGTGGAGTCGTCTGTGGCGCTCGCAACTTCGAGCGGAAAGACCTGGTGGTTGTCGCACTTCCCGGTGCCGTGCTGTCGGGCGGCTTGGAGATCTCGGCCCGCAAGACCTACGGCCACGTCTCCGACGGGATGATCTGCTCGGCACGCGAGCTCGGTCTGGGGGACGACCACACCGCGATCCTGGTCCTGGGCGCCGACGAGGGGGCACCGGGGGACGCCGCAACGGAGGTGCTGCACCTGCGCGACCACGTGATCGAGCTGGAGGTCAACCCGGACCGCGCCTACGCCCTGTCGATTCGTGGGGTAGCTCGCGAGGCGGCCACCGCCTACGGCCTGGAGCTCCGTGACCCCGCTCTGACGTTCCCGGCGGCGAAGGGGGGCCCCGGTTACCCGGTCCGCGTCGAGGATCCAGGAGCATGCGACGTCTTCGTCGCGCTGGAGGTCAGCGGTTTCGACCCGACGTCTGCGACGCCGCGCTGGCTGTCGCGCCGGGTCCAGCTCGCCGGCATGCGGCCCATCTCGCTGGCCGTCGACGTCACGAACTACGTCATGCTCGAGCTCGGGACGCCTATCCACGGGTACGACCGCGGCTCCCTGCGCGGGGACATCGTCGTACGGCGGGCGCAGGCGGGAGAGCGGCTGACGACCCTCGACGGCGTCGACCGGGAGCTGATCCCCGAGGACCTGCTGATCGCAGACGACCGCGGACCCATCGGCTTGGCTGGTGTGATGGGCGGAGCGGCGACCGAGCTGCGGAAGTCGACGTCGGACATCGTTGTCGAGTCGGCTCACTTCGAGCCGGTCGTCGTCGCGCGCGGCGCGCGTCGGCACAGGCTCCCCAGCGAGGCGTCCAGGCGCTTCGAGCGGGGCGTCGACGCCACGATCGCGCAGACGGCCGCTCGGCGGGTCGCCGACCTGCTGGTACAGCTCGGCGGCGGCTCTGTCGCCGAGACGGCAACCGTGGTGGGTACGCCGCTCCCGCGCGAGGCCATCACCATCGACGCGCAGCTGTCGTCCCGGGTCGCCGGGTTCGTGATAGCCGACGCGGCCGCCGCCCATGCGCTGAGCTTGGTCGGCTGTGACGTGACCAGTGCCGACGGCCTGCTGACGTGCCTCCCGCCGCCGTGGCGGCACGACATCGGTGACCCGTACGACCTTGTCGAGGAGGTCGTGCGCATCGTCGGCTACGACAAGGTGCCGAGCGTGCTGCCGGCGGCGCCGGCGGGTCGGGGGCTCACCCGCGGCCAGCGGCTGCGCCGCAGAGCCGGTCTGGCCCTCGCCGCGGCGGGCTATGTCGAGACACCCTGCCCGCCCTTCGTAGGTGAGCGGGACTGGGCCCAGCTGGGGCTGGCAGCCGACGACGCGCGGCGGCGGGCGGTCCGCGTCCTGAACCCACTGTCCGAGGAGCTGCCGCTGCTGCGCACCACGCTGCTCCCGGGCCTGCTTCGGGCGCTCGCGCGCAACGTCTCCCGGGCGCAGGCCGACGTCGCGCTCTTCGAGATCGGCAGCGTCTTCCTGCCCGGTCCCGGCCAGCCGCACAGCGCCCCCAGCCTGGGCGTCGACCGTGCCCCGACGGAGGCTGAGATCAAGCAGCTCGAGGCGGCGTTGCCCGACCAGCCGCTGCACCTTGGCGTCGCACTCTGCGGCGAGCGGGTGCCGGGAAGCTGGTGGGGGCCAGCGCAGACCGGTTGCTGGGCCGATGCTGTCGAGGCAGCGCGGACGGCGGCCCGGGCACTGGGCGTGGAGGTCCGGGTGGTGGCTGCCGAGCAGCTGCCCTGGCACCCGGGACGGTGCGCAGAGGTACTCGTGGGGGAGACCACCCTCGGACATGCCGGCGAGCTTCACCCGCGGGTGTGCACGGTCCTCGGGCTGCCCGCGCGGACCGCGGTAGCTGAGCTCGACCTCAGCGCCCTGATCGGGCACGCCCTTGGCCTGGTCCGCGCACCCAGGCTGTCGACGTACCCGGTGGGGAAGGAGGACGTCGCGCTGGTCGTGGCAGCAGACGTACCGGCCGCAGAGGTGGAAGCAGCCCTGCGCGCCGGCGCCGGCGAGCTGCTGGAGTCGGTGCGTCTCTTCGACGTGTACGTCGGGGAGCAGGCCGGGCCGGGCCGGAAGTCGCTGGCCTATGGTCTGCGGTTCCGGGCCCCCGACCGCACCCTGACCGAGGCGGAGATCAGCGGGGCGCGCGACCGTGCGGTCGCGGAGGCCACCGCCCGGGTCGGCGCGGTCCTGCGCAGCTGAGGCTTCGAGGCTGGGGTGGCGTAGCCTCGCGAGGCAACCGACCGACACCTGGGAGCACGCATGCGCCACTTCCTCCGCGACGACGACCTGTCGCCGGACGAGCAGCGGGAGGTTCTCGATCTCGCGGACCGCTTCAGGGCAGACCGCTACGCTGCACAGCCGCTCTCGGGGCCGCAGGCCGTCGCCGTCCTCTTCGACAAGCCGTCCACCCGCACCCGGGTGTCGTTCGCGGTCGGCATCGCGGAGCTCGGCGGCTACCCGCTGGTCATCGACTCCCAGTCGTCCCAGATGGGCCGTGGCGAACCTGTCGAGGACACCACCCGGGTGCTGGAGCGGCAGGTGCGGGCGATCGTCTGGCGGACGTTCGGGCAGAGCCGCGTCGAGGCGATGGCAGCCGTTGCGCGAGTGCCTGTCGTCAACGCGCTCACAGACCTGTTCCACCCCTGTCAGACGCTTGCCGACCTGCAGACCGTGCGAGCGGCCAAAGGAGAGCTCGGCGGTCTGACGATGACCTATCTCGGCGACGGCGCGAACAACATGGCCCACTCGTGCCTGGTCGGCGGCGCGGTTGCGGGCATGCACGTGCGGGTCGGGTCACCGGACGGTTACGAGCCGCATCCCGATGTGCTGGCCGACGCAGAGCGGATGGCTGAGCAGACCGGTGGTTCGGCGCGCTACGAGAGGTCACCCAAGGCAGCCGTCGAGGGTGCCGACGTGGTGGTGACCGACACCTGGGTCTCCATGGGACAGGAGGACGAAGCCGCCCTGCGCGGGTCGCCGTTCCTGCCGTACACCGTCGACTCGGCCGCGATGGCGCTGGCAGCTCCCGACGCGGTGGTCCTGCACTGCCTGCCGGCCTACCGTGGGCGGGAGATCGCCGCGGAGGTGATCGACGGGCCGCAGAGCCTGGTTTGGGACGAGGCTGAGAACCGTCTCCACGCCCAGAAGGCGCTGCTGACCTGGCTGCTCGAGAAGGCTCGTGCCGAGGGCTGAGACGTCGCCCCGCGATCTCGAGGCGTTCTTCGCCCGGCCGGCGCTCGAGGTGGCCGCGGACCTGCTCGGCAGCCGGATCCGCTGCGCCGGGGTGATCGTGGAGCTGACCGAGGTCGAGGCGTACGCCGGCGAGTCCGACCCCGCGTCGCACGCCTTCCGGGGCCCGACGGCGCGGAACTCCGTCATGTTCGGGCCACCCGGGCGGGTCTATGTCTACTTCAGCTACGGCATGCACAACTGCATGAACCTGGTGTGCGAGCCGGCCGGCACGGCCGCGGCTGTCCTGCTCCGAGCCGGCCGGGTCGTCGCGGGCTGCGATGAGGCACGAGCCCGTCGCGGGCCTCTGCCGGAGCCGGCTCTTGCGCGGGGCCCCGGCAACCTGACGAGAGCGCTCGGGGTAACGCTCGCCTGGACCGGGACGACGCTGTGGGACGGCCCGGTGCGCTGGCAGCCCGCCAGCGAGCGGCCGGTGTCGCAGTCCGGGCCGAGGGTCGGCGTCAGCGCCGGAGCAGACGAGCCGTGGCGGCTGTGGGTAGGCGGCGAGGCGACCGTGTCGACGTACCGCCGGCATCCGCGGGCGCTGCCCGCCACGCCGTAACCTGACGCCGTGGCCGTCCCTGCGTCAGATACCCGCATCCGCCGCCAGCGTCCACCCGCCTGAGATCCGACCACGAAGTTGCTCTGGCGATCCGGCTGCCGGGACTTTCGGTGGGCTTGGCGCGGCAAACCGGTTGTACGCCGGGCCAACCGGTACGGCAGGCTTGATCATCTTGGCGGGGCATTCATCTCGCCGTACCACCCGACCGGAAGGGAAGCTGGACGTGAGCGACAAGGTCCTCGACGAGCTCGCCTGGCGGGGGCTCATCGCGCACGTCACCGACCTCGACGCGTTGCGCGCCGAGATGGCGCAGGGACCCGTCTCTGTCTACTGCGGCTTCGACCCGACGGCTCCGAGCCTGCACATGGGCAACCTGCTGCAGATCCTGACGCTCCGGCGGCTGCAGGACGCCGGGAACCGGCCCTTCGGCCTCGTCGGGGGAGCGACCGGCATGATCGGGGACCCGAAGAACGCGGGCGAGCGAAGGCTGAACGAGCTCGACGTCGTCACGTCGTGGACCGCCACCATCCGTGCGCAGCTCACGCGCTTCTTGTCCTTCGACGGCGACAACGCGGCGACCGTCGTCAACAACTACGACTGGACGGCCGGCCTCTCCACTATCGACTTCCTGCGCGATATCGGCAAGCACTTCCCGGTCAACAAGATGCTGGCGCGCGACGTCGTCCGAAGCCGCCTCGAGTCGGGCATCTCCTACACGGAGTTCAGCTACGTCCTGATGCAGTCGATGGACTACCTGAACCTGTTCCGTGACCATCACGTGACGCTGCAGACCGGTGGCAGCGACCAGTGGGGCAACATCACCTCCGGTGTGGACCTGATCAGGCGGGTCACCGGCACCCGGGTGCACGCGCTGGCCACGCCGTTGGTGACCAGGGCAGACGGCTCGAAGTTCGGCAAGACGGAGGCCGGCACGGTCTGGCTCGACGCCGCCATGACGTCCCCGTACGCCTTCCACCAGTTCTGGCTGAACGCCGAGGACCGCGAGGTCCTCCAGCTGCTGAAGTACTTCACCTTCCGCACGGCAGAGGAGATCGCGGACCTCGGCAGCAGGCTCGCGGCCGACCCGCGTCAGCGGGCGGCTCAGCGGACCCTCGCCGACGACGTCACCGCGCTGGTCCACGGCGCTGAGCAGACGTCTCGTGTGACGGCCGCGGCAGCTGCTCTCTTCGGAAGCGGGGACCTCCGTGCTCTCGACGAGTCAACGCTCGAGGCGGCACTTCTGGAGACCCCGCACCACGAGGTCGGGAGTGCGCAACCGCTGCCGACGTACGCCGACCTGCTGGCCGGCTCGGGCCTCGTCACGAGCAAGGGCGCAGCGCGGCGAACCGTCAACGAAGGGGGCGCCTACGTCAACAACGTGCGCATCGCAGACCCCGAGGAGCGCCCCACCGGCGACGACCTGCTGCCCGGTGGATGGCTGCTGCTGCGGCGCGGCCGGCGCAGCCTGGCCGGGGTCAAGGTGACACGGGAAGCAGCCCCGAACTCGGTTGGAGTCCGGCCGCCGCCGCGGTAGGATGGGCGGACCGGCCAGCCGGCGAGGTCAGCAAGGTCACAGCAGGGTAATTTGACGGCCGCTGGCACGGACCAGTAAGTTTAGGTAGGTTGCCCCGGAGCCAGCCGACAGGCTGGGGACGGTGCGCGCACGATCCTTGAGAACTCAACAGTGTGCCAAAAGTCGACGACGAATTAATTAACGCCCCGTCCCGACATGATACGAGGACAGCTTGCTGTCCTCGGTTGGTGTCGGACGGTTTCTTTGGTAACAACCAGTCTCCACGATCTAAGCAGTCGGGGAGCGGTTCTTGCCGGGATACTCCAAGAAGTCGATGAATGCCCGTCTCGACGGGTGTCTGTCAACAGATTTCAACGGAGAGTTTGATCCTGGCTCAGGACGAACGCTGGCGGCGTGCTTAACACATGCAAGTCGAGCGGTAAGGCTCCTTCGGGAGTACACGAGCGGCGAACGGGTGAGTAACACGTGAGCAATCTGCC
>JBBQKY010000014.1:0-24484 GCA_038327385.1 Propionibacteriales bacterium | reverse complement strand
GGGCCAAAGAACGGTACGACGATGAACAGCGCCCACAGTCCGCGCGGCAGCTGCCGCACGGCACGGGGGTCCGACTGGGCGAGCTCGATCCAGCAGTAGATCGCCAGCACGATGAGCAAGATGGCCGGGAGGAACCTCATGGCAGCCAACCCCCTTTCGCTTACAGCGTAGCCGCCGGCCGAACAGTGTTCCCGCGCAGGCGTCGCCGAAGGGGATCGACGACCTCGCGTAGGGTCGTGGCGTGGACAGCGCCGGTCTGGTCGACCTGGAGCAGGTCGAGGCAGCAGCGACGAGGATCGAGGGACGTGTCCGCCGCACTCCGGTCGTCCCCACCAGCTTCGGTACGGCGTACGTGCCCTTCCTGCTGAAGGCGGAGTGCCTTCAGGTGACGGGTTCTTTCAAGGCCCGTGGCGCCACCAACGCGGTGCTCGAGCTCACCGATGACGAGCGTGCCCGCGGTGTGGTGACCCACTCGTCCGGCAATCACGCCCAGGCGCTGGCCCGCGCCGCGCGCGAGGCAGGCATCGACGCGACGGTGGTGATGCCCCGCCAGACCCCCGACGTCAAGCGGTTGGCGACCATGCAGCACGGCGCGCAGGTCGTGCTCGTCGATCCGGCCCAGCGCAGCTCCCGAGTGGCGCAGATCCAGGCGGAGACCGGCGCCGTCTTCATCTCGCCGTTCGACAACGCGGCGATCATCGCGGGGCAGGGCACCGTCGGTCTGGAGATCCTCGATGACGTCCCCGGGCTCTCGTCGATCTGGGTACCCGTCAGTGGCGGCGGCCTCCTCAGCGGTATGGCCGTCGCCGTCAAGGCGCGAAACCCCCACGTGCGGGTCATCGGCGTCGAGCCCGAGCTGGCCGGCGACCTCGCCGAGGGTTTCGCCAGCGGGCAGCGGGTCAGCTGGGAAGCGGACCGGACCGGTCGCACGATCGCGGACGGGCTGCGCGTACAGGCGGTCGGCGAGCTCAACTGGCGTCATATCATGTCGTACGTCGATGACGTCGTCACCGTCAGCGAGGACGCCATCAGGGCCGCGATGCGGCGAGTCATCCTGGAATGCAAACTGGTGGCCGAGCCCAGTGGCGCCGTCAGTGTCGCCGGCTTCCTCGAGCATCACGAGCTGGCAGGGCATGGTGCTGCCGTGGCCGTCATCTCGGGCGGCAACGTCGAGCCTCAGCTCCTCCGGGAGATAGTCGGCGGAGCCGGGGGCAGTCCTGCATGAAGACATTCGTGCTCTACACACTGGCCCGGTTGGCGCTCTTCGCAGCGGCGTTCGGGCTCATCTGGCTGGTGTTCAACCGGTGGCTCGAGTGGTCCGCCATCAGCGCCCTCTACACCGCGATCATCGCGATGATCGTCTCGTCCGTCGTGTCACTGCTCGTGCTGGGCTCCCTGCGCGACGACTTCGCCGCGCACGTGTCGCGGCGAGCCGATCGGGCGAAGGCGGCGTTCGAGGCGCGGCGGAGCGCCGAGGACGAGGACGACCCATCCGCCAAGAGTGGGGAGCGCCGCTCGACCGGCTCCCCGGCTTCAACCGGCGACGGAGACGATGCAACCCGCCAGTAGCCCGGCCGCGTAGACGAGCTCGGTGAGGCCGGTGTCGCGGAGCACCGGAATGAGGGCTGGACCGGTCGCCCCGCGCCGCATGACCGAAAGCGCGTGCATTGCCAGCGGCACCGCCATGAGTCCGAGCAACGCCCACCAGGTGACTGTGGCGCCGACGGCGACCAGTGCCGCCGCGGCGATCCCCAGCAGCGCGCCGTACAGGATCCGCGAGCCGCGGTCCCCCAGGACGACAGCGAGTGTGCGCTTGCCGACCACGACGTCGCTCGGGATGTCGCGCACGTTGTTGGCGACCAGGATCGCGCAGGCCAGCGCCCCCACGCCGGCACCGGCCCACCAGGCACCCACGACGAAGCTCCCGGTCTGGACGTACGACGTGCCGACGACCGCCACCAGACCGAAGAAGACGAACACGCTCACCTCGCCGAGCGCTCGGTACCCGTAGGGAACGGCCCCACCCGTGTACCCCCACGCAGCCACGATCGCGACGCCGCCGACCACGATGAGCCACCATGAGGTGGTAGCTGCGAGCACAGCGCCGGTGACCGCAGCCAGCCCGAAGCCAGCGTACGCAGCCGTCTTGACCTGGGCCGCCGTCGACGCGCCCGAGCCAACCAGCCGCAACGGTCCGACCCGGTTGGTGTCGGTGCCCCGGATCCCGTCGGAGTAGTCGTTCGCGTAGTTGACCGCGACCTGGAGCGTCAGCGCGACGACGAGGGCGAGCAGCGCCTTCCACCACACGAAGGAGTGCGCGTTGACGGCGATCCCCGTTCCGGCCAGCACCGGTGACACGGCCGCCGGCAGCGTCCGCGGCCTGGCGCCCTCGACCCACTGAGCTGGAGTAGCCATTGCGGCGCCAAGTGTGGCAGCAGTTGCCCGCTGCTCCACGACCACCCGCTGCTCCACGACCATCGGCTCAGCGCGGTCAAGCGCAGCGCGGCCAATAGGCTGGACCGATGGACATGGTGCCAGCGCTTCGACCCGTCGCGGGCGCACCCGACGAGATTGAGCGGCTGGTCGCCGGCTGGCTGGGCGATGCCGCGGCCCCCGCCCTCACGGTTCGAACCTCCGGCTCGAGCGGCGCACCGAAGGCCGTGGCGCTGTCCCGCCGGGCGGTGACGGCCTCCGCCACGGCGACGCTCGACCGCCTCGGCGGTCCGGGTCAGTGGGTGCTGGCACTGCCCCCCTACTACGTAGGCGGGCTGCAGGTGATCGTCAGGTCCGTTATCGCCGGGACCAGCCCGGTCGTGCTCGCGGACCACGCCGGGCTCGCCGGTGCCGCCGGTGACCTGACGCATCAGCGTCGCTATCTGGCCCTCGTGCCGACGCAGCTGCACCGGCTGCTGTCCGGCTCGGCCGGCTCGCCCGGCTCCTCGGACGCCGAGGCGCTGGCGAGCTTCGACGCCGTGCTGCTGGGCGGCGCCGCGGCAGACCCCGACCTGCTGGACCAGGCTCGTCGGCGAGGCGTTCGGCTGGTCACGACATACGGCATGAGCGAGACCTGCGGCGGCTGCGTCTACGACGGTGTGCCGCTCGAGGGCGTCTCGGTAGCTTGTGGAGACGACGCGCGGGTGCGCATCTCCGGCAGCGTGCTCTTCGACGGGTACGACGGCCAGCCCGCGCTCACCGCGCAGGTGCTGCGTGACGGCTGGCTGGTCACACCCGATCTGGGCAGGCTCGATGAGGACGGCCGGCTGGAGATCCTCGGGCGAGCCGACGACGTGGCTGTCTCGGGAGGGGTGAACGTGCCGCTCGCGGCCGTCGAACGCCGGCTGCTCGGTCATGCCGCGGTCAGCCAGGCCGCCGTAGTCGGCGTACCCGACGCCGAGTGGGGTACCCGCGTCGTTGCGGTCCTGGTGGCGGCACCCGGTGCGGAGCCACCCGGTTTGCCGGAGCTCCGCGACTTCGTCAGCGCACACCATCCGCGGGCGTGGTCACCCCGAGCGGTGGTCTTCACCAGCTCCCTGCCGCTGCTGGCATCCGGCAAGGTCGACCGGCTGGCGTTGCAGCGGGAGCTCGGGGGCGCTCGTGTTTGATGCGCCGAGCCCTCAGCGGGCCGATGTCTTCACGCTTGCGATGAACGTCAGGTTTCGGCGGGTCGAACACCGCGAAGGCATGCTGCTCTACGGCGCCGTCGGAGCCGGTGAGTTCAGCCCCTTCTCGGACTACGGGGTCGAGGAGTCGGCGAGCTGGCTCGCGGCGGCACTGGAGGCGGCCGAGGACGGGTTCCCCTCGCCGCTGCGCGACACCGTCCCGGTCAACGTCATGGTCCCGGCGGTCGGCCCGGAGCAGGCTGCGGCGATCGCAGCGGGCCCGCACGGCTGCTCGACGGCGAAGGTCAAGGTGGCCGAGCCGGGCCAGTCCCTCGGCGACGACGTCGATCGGGTAGCCGCCGTGCGTGCCGCGATGGGCTCGGCAGCCCGCATCCGTGTCGACGCCAACGGCGCGTGGAGCGTGGAGCAGGCGGTCCGCGCCATCGGAGTCCTGAGCGAGCTCGATCTCGAGTACGTCGAGCAGCCGAGTGCGACGGTTGAGGAGCTCGCCGCGGTCCGGCGCCGCGTCGCCGTGCCCATCGCCGCCGACGAGTCGATCCGCCGGGCCGAAGACCCGCTTCGGGTCGCGCGCCTCGGGGCAGTCGACATCGCAGTGCTGAAGGTCCAACCGCTCGGGGGAGTGCGGAGCTGCCTGCGACTGGCCGAGCAGATCGGCATCCCTGTGGTGGTGTCCAGTGCGCTCGAGTCGTCGGTGGGGATCGCCGCCGGGGTGGCGTTGGCGGCGGCGCTACCGGACCTGCCCTACGCCTGTGGCCTGGCCACGACCGCCATGCTGAGCAAGGACCTCACGTCCGAACCGATGACCCCGGTCGGCGGCTCCCTCGTCGTACGACGGGTTGCAGCCGACCCCGGGCTGGTCGAAGCGGCACGGGCCGACCCGCGGACCGACACCCGCTGGCGGGCCAGGCTCGCGGCCTGCCAGGCAGTGCTGCGGGCTCGCGGGCGGTGAACGCCGCTACCGAGACGGCAGCCGCTCTGGTCACCGGCTTGTGCCGGGCCGGGGTCACCGACGTCGTGCTGGCCCCGGGGTCACGGTCAGCGGCAGTGGCCGTCGTACTGCACCAAGCCGACGCTGCCGGCATGCTGCGCCTGCACGTGCGAGTCGACGAGCGGACCGCTGCCTTCCTCGCGCTGGGCCTGGCTAAGGGCAGTCATCGACCGGTCGCCGTCGTCACGACGTCGGGCACAGCCGTCGCGAACCTGCACCCGGCCATGCTCGAGGCATGGCACGGTGGTGTGCGACTGATCGCCGTCTCGGCCGACCGGCCGGCGGCACTTCGGGGGACCGGTGCCAACCAGACCACTGACCAGGTGAACATCTTCGGTCCTCAGACCCGCTCCCTCGACATCGCTGTCGGTGATGTCGGGGCGGTGACGGCCGCTGTGGATGCTGCCACGGCCGTCGGCGGGCCAACTCACCTGAACCTGCAGCTCGCCGAGCCGCTGCTGCCGGACGCGATGCCGGTCGATCTCTCCGACGCCCAGCGGGCGGTCGCACCGACGCACGGCATGCGCCGGCTCGGCGGACCGGACTCCGGAGAGCTCCTCGAGCGGGGGCCTCGCACCGTTGTGGTGGCCGGCGACGACGCCGGTCCGCCGGCCAGGTTGCTTGCCCAGGCAGCGAACTGGCCGTTGCTGGCGGAGCCCACCTCCGGGGCGCGCACGGGGACGCACGCTATCCGGACGTACCGGCTCCTTCTGGAGACACATCTCGGCAGCCAGATCGAGCGGGTCGTCGTCGTCGGGCACCCCACGCTGTCCCGGCCCGTCACGGCGCTGATCTCCCGACGCGACATCGAGGTGCTCTCGGTCAGAGGGGCCGCCGGTGTCGCCACTGACCCGGGCCGGGTGGCCCGCCACCTGGACGCCGTCCCGAGGCTCATCGGCAGCGACGACGACGCCTGGGTCGACGAGTGGCGGCGGGCCGACGCCATGGTGAGCACTCGGCTCGACCACCTCGTCGCGAACGACCCGGACGCGTCGCCGCTACGGGTGGCGGCCGTGGTGGCCGCCGCTGTGACGCCAGAAGCACTGCTGGTCGTGGGCAGCTCGCAGCCGATCCGTGACCTCGATCTCATGGCGCCGACGTATCCCGCGGGTGAGCGGCGACTGATCATCGGGAACCGCGGTCTCGCGGGTATCGACGGCATGGTGTCGACCGCCGTCGGCGCCGCACTCGGGCGGCGGTCCTCCCGGGCACTCGCCTACCTGGGCGACCTGACATTCCTGCACGACGCGAACGGGCTGCTGGCAGGGCCGGCGGAGCCGCGCCCTGATCTGACCCTGGTCGTCGCCAACGACGACGGCGGAGCCGTCTTCGGACCCCTCGAGCAGGGCGGGCCGCAGTTCGCCGCCTCCTTCGAGCGGGTGTTCGCGACTCCACAGGGCGTGGACCTCCGGGCGCTGTGTCAGGCCACCGGTACGACGTACCTCCGAGCCGCCGACGCCGAAGAGCTGCGCGCGCTCCTGGCAGCCGACGCCGACGGGATCCGGGTCGTCGAGGTGCCGATCAGTCGCAACGGGCGCCGCGCGCTCGCCGCGAAGGTCGCCGCCCTCCCAGATACCGGCCCCGGCAGAACCTAGTGTTGAGGGCGCCGGCCCTCCCTGGCGCTCGTCATCACGAGAAGAGGCTTCTGCAATGGAGCTGCACCGCTGCAAGCCTGTCTTCGCCGTCGTACTCCTCGGACTCCTCGGGGCATCGTCGCTTGATACGGCGATGACGTCGGAGGGCGATTCGGCGGGGCCGGTGCACGGTGAGTCGCCTGGGGGGAGGCGGGTGCCGCGTCCCCACCACGTGGTGCTGGTCCTCCTGGAGAACAAGCGGGCCAGCCAGGTCATCGGCAACCGGAGTGCGCCCTACCTCACCAGGCTGGCCAAGGGTGGGGCCGACTTCACCCAGTCCTACGCGCTCACCCACCCCAGTCAGCCGAACTATCTCGCGCTGTTCTCCGGCTCGGCGCAGGGGGTCATCGACGACAGCTGCGGCCACTCGTTCGGGACGAACAACCAGGCACACCAGCTGCGATCGGCCGGTTTCTCCTTCAAGAGCTACAGCGAAGGCCTGCCGACGGCGGGGTCGAAGGCCTGCACCAGCGGCGGCTATGCCCGCAAGCATGCCCCCTGGACGAACTTCACCAACGTGCCGGCGTCAGCACAGCGGCGGTACAGGGCCTTCCCGCACGACTACACAAAGCTGCCCGACGTCTCATGGGTGATCCCCAACCTCTGCCACGACATGCACAGCTGTCCGGTCGCGACAGGGGACAGCTGGCTGAAGAGGAACTTCTCCACCTACGCTCACTGGGCGAGGGCCCACCACAGCCTGCTGATCGTGACGTTCGACGAGGACGACTTCAGCGGGGACAACCACATCGCCACCGTCTTCTACGGAGGCCACGTCAGACCGGGGCACTACCGCGAGCACATCACGCACTACGACCTGCTCGCCACGATCGAGGTCATGTACGGCCTGCCCCGTCTCGCCGGAGCACGCCTGGCGTCACCCATCACCAATGTATGGAAGTAGCGCCGGCGGCTAGAGCAGTGGCAGCGGGTAGCTGCGCGTGGGCGACGCGCCGCTGAAGCGGACTCCACCGCTTCCGGCTGCCCGGCTCCCGCCGGTGATCGGCAGTGGGCCGGCTGAGTACATCGCCTGGTGCTTGACCGAGCCAGCCGGCTTGTGTCCGACGGCGAACACGGAGGTCGCGCTGTCGCCGATCACCGAGCAGGAGATGTAGTCGCCGATCATCGCGCCACCGGCCTGGGCGAGCCAGGCCAGCTTCATCGGTCCGGCCAGCTTCGTCGGGGCACTCCAGGTCTTGCCGGCGTCGACGCTCGAGACGTAGCCGACCTCGAGCCTGCAGTCGGCAACGGCGCACGCCGCCTTCGGGTAGAAGTAGTAGTAGAGGCCCAGCTTCGTCTGCTTCCCGGAGAGCTTCGGCGAGACACCGAGCCCAGGCGTGAAGTGGTCCATACCGCTCCTCACGCCGTCGATGGGGATGCGTACGACGTTGGACCACCTCTTGCCGTCGACGGACGTGGACATCACGATGTCGTTGGACGAGCAGCTGGCGCGGAACCGGCAGTCGTCCCAGACCACATAGATCTTCCCAGCAGCATCGATCTCCGCGCTCGGCAGCGGCTCCTCGCGCATGCCGGGAGTCCCGTGGTCGGTGATGTTCGACACGGTCACGGGAGCCGTCCACGAGCTGCCGCCATCGGTTGAGCGGAAGGCCCTGATGCTCGAGAAGCCAGCCGTGTACGGGACGACGACTGTGCCGTCCGGCTGCACGAGCGGCTGCCCACCGAGGCCGAAGACCGATCCGGACGGCACCTTCTCCGGCCCCCACGTCCTGCCACCGTCGGTCGACCTGGTCATCACCACCTGGTCACCGCTCGAGGTGACGTCCACCTCGACGTAGCAGCTGCCGAAGTGCGGGCTCGTGGCGGAGTTGTCGCAGACGACCCACTCCTTGTCATAGCTCTTGCTGTTGTTGCCTGCCGCGATGACCGGCTTGCTCCAGTTCAGGCCATCGCCGGAGCGGCTGATGACGACGCCCCGGCCGTTGATGTTCGAGTCGATCACCAGCCCACTGACGAGCCAGACCTTGGCCTTCGCGTCGTACGCGACGGCTGGGTCGCTGACGCGAGCCCAGACACCTCCCTCAGGCTTCGTGATCCCCGGAAGGAACCCGTGCTTCCAGGTCCTGCCGCTGTCGGAGCTCGTCGCCCAACCGGTGTCGGTCGACCCGCCGTTGGAGAAGCGTCCGGTCTGGAAGACAGACACCACGGTCGTGCCGTGGGCGAGCGTGTCGGGCTCGGCCTCCGTGGCATGCTGCGCACCGTCGCCCCGGTACGGATCCTGGCTGACACGGATCAGCTGGGGCGCTTGGCCGCCGCCCGGCGATGCGCCGGCTGGAGCGGCCACGGCACCCGTGGCGAGAAGCATGCCGGCAACGGCGACTGTGGTACGAAAGGTGGACGGACGATGACGCATCGAGGCTCCGTTCGGTGCTGGCGCGGGTTGCGCACGCTGCAGCATAAGGCGAAAGCGATCAAGCGCCGCGACCCCATAGTGCGGCAGAGTCGCTGTCATGAGTACGACGGACCTCTTCGGCGCCTTTGTCGAGACGCTTGCGTCGCACCTCGACGACCATGACGTGGACGGGGGTGACCTGGCCGCGCGGATGTATCTGTCCCGTTCTCATCTGGACCGGGTGGTCGCCGCCACCGCCGGTGAGACCCCCGGACGCTTCAGACGGCGAGTGCTTCTGGAACGGGCCGCCTTCCGGCTCTGCACGACCCGCACCGCGGTGCTGGACATCGCTGTGGAGGCGGGCTACTCGTCGCACGAGGCCTTCACCAGAGCGTTCAGCAGAGCCTACGGCTCGGCACCGTCCGTGTGGCGCTCGGCGCCGACCCGGATCCAGCTGGACACGCCCAGCGGAGTGCACTTCCATCCACCCGGTGGCCTGCGGCTGCCCGCACGAGAGAAGGTAACCGCCATGGACCTACTGACCAGGATGGTCGAGCATCACGTCTGGCTCGTCGGCGAGATGGTCGACCGGGCGGCTAGCCTGGACAGCGGGGTGCTCGACGAGCCCATCGCACTGTCCGTCGAGGGTGTCGACGACGACCCGACGCTGCGGTCCCTGCTGTCGCGGCTGATCGGGCAGATGCATATGTGGAACGAGGTCATCGCCCAGCGAGGCTACGACTGGAGTGTCGAGCTGCAGGAGCCCGTGGCGAGCATGGCCGGCCGCCTCGAGACGCAGGGGGACATCTTCCGTACCCACCTCCGTGACGTCATCGCCGACGGGCGTCTTGACGAGACGTTCATCGACGCCCACTGCAACCCACCGGAGGTCTTCACCTACGGGGGTCTGATCGCCCACGTGCTGACGTTCGCCGCCCACCGCCGCACGCTGGTGGTCGGCGCGCTCGCCTCCGCCGGCGTTCACGACCTTGGGTACGGCGACCCCCGCAAGTGGGTGGCGGAGCCGGTCTGACGGCGTTGGCGCGGAAGAGGAGAAAGTCGGCGGAGAGTGAGTCAGCATGCTAGAGACGAAAGCTGAGCTTCAGCACCTGCAGGAGATCCTGGACGCGTCCCGCGAGGGTGCCACGGGGCACCTGCGCAGCATCGTCACCGAACTCCAGAGCCTGCGGGCGGAGGAGATCGCAAGCTTGATGTCGGGCATGCGCACCCTGTGCCTCGCGACGGTCTCGGCTCGCGGCGAGCCACGCGTCAGCGGAGTCGACGGACACTTTCGCCACGCTCGATGGGTCTTCACCACGAGTCTCAGCTCCGCGAAGGCGCGGCACGTGCGGGCTCGTCCAGCCGTTAGTGCGGCTTACCTCGAAGGCGACGAGATCGGTGTCTTCACTCACGGCAACGCGTACGTTCTTGCGACTGACGACGAGGACTACGACGCGACGCTCGGCTACCTCACGAAGTTCTACGGCTCCTCCCCGCTCTCGTGGGGAGACACCGCGTTGTTCAGGCTCGAGCCAACCTGGATGGTCGGCTACGCCGCCGACCGCGAGGGGCTCTTGGCAGCCCGCGGTCTGCAGCCCGACCAGTCGCCGTAGCCCGCTGAGGTCGGCCGCGACCAGTCGCCGGTCGCCGGTAGGGTCGGACGCTGTGACCTCGGACTCCTATCTTCGCTTCCCCCACATCAGCGGCGACCGGATTGTCTTCGTCGCTGAGGACGACATCTGGCTCGCCAGCCGAGACGGTGGGCGCGCCTACCGGGTGAGTGCCGACCATGTGCCGGCCCGCTCACCTCGGCTCTCCCCGGACGGCGGCCACGTCGCCTGGACCGCCGACCGCGACGGCGCCTTCGAGGTGTATGTCGCACCGGGAGGCGGGGGCATCTCACGCCGGCTGACCTTCTGGGGACAGCAGCGCACGACGGTCCGGGGCTGGCTGTCCGACGACGAGGTCCTGGTGGTGAGCACGACGGGCCAGGCGGAGCGGCAGCGGGCCTTCGCCCATGCCGTGCCGGTCGACGGGTCGCCCAGCCGCAGACTGCCGTACGCCTGGATCGACGACATCGCGCTCGGCCCCGAGAGCGGCGCGCTGCTCTCCTCTGCCACCACGGTCGAGCCCGCCTGGTGGAAGCGGTACCGCGGCGGCACGGCAGCGCAGCTATGGCTGGACCGCGACGGGGGAGGAGAGTTCGTGCGGATCTTCGCCGACCTTCCGTCCAGCCTGGTGAGCCCGTTGTGGACAACGGGGTCCGACGGCACACAGCGCATCGGTTTCATCTCCGACCACGAGGGCCGTGGCCAGCTCTACAGCGCCGCGCTCGGGGGTGGCGGCGACAACAACAGCGGCGGCGACGACAACAACAGCGGCGGCGGCGACAACAAGTTGGATCCGGACAGCGGTGGTTTGGTAGCGCACTCCGACGGGCACTTCTACGCGCGGCACGCGTCCTCCGACGGCACGTCGGCGGTCTATGCGTCCGGCGGCTCCCTGTTCCTGCTCGACAGCCTCCGACCGGGAGTGACGGCCAGTGAGGTCGACGTACGCCTCGGTGGAGCGCGCACTGCCCAGCAACCGCACCGGGTCAACGCCGCCGGCAAGATCAAAGCTGTCTCGCCCGATCCCACCGGGCGCGCCTCGGTTATCGAGACCCGCGGCACCGTGCACTGGCTGACGCACCGCGAAGGTCCGGTGCGGGTGCTGGCAGACGGCTCCGCCGTACGACGCCGGCTGCCGGTGGTGCTCGGAGGCACCGGCCGGGTGGCCTGGGTGAGCGACGCATCCGGGGACGATGCCCTGGAGGTGGTGAGCGCCGAGGACGTCGGTGGCACACCTGCGGTCCTGGTCGAGGCAGGCCAGCTCGGCCGGGTCCTCGAGGTGCGCGCCTCTCCTGACGGCAGCACTCTCGCGGTCGCGAGCCACGACGGCAAGCTGTGCGCGGTGACCGTGCCGGCCGGGCCGGTCGGTGCACCGGTGCCGGTGCGGGTCGTCGACGAGGCCGCTGGTGGCGACATGCAGGGACTGGCGTTCTCGCCGGACTCCCGGTGGCTTGCCTGGTCGGCTCCCGGGGTCGAGCCCTTGCGCAACATCAAGATGGTGCAGCTCGACGGGGCTGGCGAGCCCTTCGACGTCACGCGGCTGCGTTTCACCGACACCGAGCCGGTGTTCACGGTGGACGGCAAGCATCTGGCGTTCCTGTCGGTGCGAAGCCTCGACCCCGTCTACGACGCCTTCGTCTTCGACCTTTCGTTTCCCAACGGTTGCCGCCCGTACCTCGTGCCGCTGGCGGCCGACGTGCCGTCGCCGTTCTATCCCGAGCTCGGCGGCCGGCCGGTGACCGACGACGCGTCGGGCTCCGCAGAAGACGGCGAGACCCCCTCGGGGGACGCGCCCACTGGCAAGCCCAAGCCGCCACCGCCGACGCGCGTCGACATCGACGGGCTCGACCAGCGGCTGGTGCCGATGCCCGTCGCGGGAGGTCGCTACGAGCAGCTGCGGGCGGTCAAGGGCGGCGTCGTCTGGCTGAAGAGGCCGTTGCAGGGTGAGCTGGGTGACGACCGTGCCCGCGTCGAGGACGAGCCGGCCACCGCCGTGCTGGAACGGCTCGACTTCGCAAGAGCCAAGACCGAGGAGCTCGCGAAGACCGCCGACTCCGTCTCGGTGAGCGGCGACGGCTCGCGGCTCGTCGTGGTCGACAAGGGCGAGGTGCGCGTGCTCCCGGCGGCCCGCAAGACCGAGGACGACGACCCGGAGCGGGTGAAGGTCGATCTCGACCGGGTGCGGGTGGAGGTCACGCCGCTGGCGGAGTGGCGGCAGATGTTCGACGAGGCCTGGCGGCTGATGCGCGACCACTACTGGCGTCCGGACATGAGCGGTGTCGACTGGTCGGGTGTCGCTGAGCCGTACCGCGCCCTGCTCGACCGGCTCGGCTCACACGACGATCTGGTCGACCTCATCTGGGAGACCCAAGGCGAGCTCGGTACGTCACATGCCTACGTCATGCCGGCTCCCGCCGGCCCGGACGCGGCGCGCCGCCAGGGCCTGCTGGGTGCCGACATCTCCTACGTCGACGGCGCCTGGCGCGTCGTCAGGATCGTCCCGGGGGAGTCCTCCGAGCCGCGGGCCCGCTCGCCGTTGACCGCGCCGGGTGTCGCCGCGCAGGTGGGCGACGCCATCGTGGCGGTCGACGGCCGTCCGACGAGTGGGTCGGTGGGCCCGGGCGCTCTCCTCGTCGGCAGCGCCGGCAAGCCCGTCGAGCTGACGCTCGCGCCGAGCTCCGGGGGGTCGGGGCGGCGGGTGGTCGTCGTACCGCTCGCGGACGAGATGCCGTTGCGCTACCAGGACTGGGTCAACGAGCGCCGGGAGTACGTGCACAGCGCGACCGACGGGGCGGTCGGCTACGTCCACGTGCCCGACATGGTCTCCGGCGGCTGGGCGCAGCTACACCGCGACCTGCGCACCGAGGTCGGGCGCGACGCGCTGGTCGTCGACGTCCGGGGGAACCGGGGCGGTCACACCTCCCAGCTGGTGCTCGAGAAGCTCGCGCGGCGGATCATCGGCTGGGATCTCGCGCGCGGCTACCAGCCGGAGTCGTACCCCGGCGACGCGCGGCGCGGCCCGATGGTCACCGTCACGGACATGTACGCGGGGTCCGACGGCGACATCATCACGGCCGCCATCCGCTCCCTCGAGCTCGGTCCGGTGATCGGCACGCGCACGTGGGGAGGGGTGGTCGGCATAGATGGGCGCTACAGCCTCGTGGATGGGACCAACGTGACCCAGCCGCGCTTCGCCTTCTGGTTCGAGAAGTTCGGCTGGGACGTGGAGAACTACGGCGTCGACCCCGACGTCGAGGTGGTGGCGGCGCCGCACGACCGGGCTGCCGGCCGCGACGTCCAGCTCGACCATGCCCTCGAGCTGGTCCGGCAGCTGCTGGCCGAGACCCCGGCGAAACAGCCGCCGCCACTTCCGACGACCTGAGGCGCGCGATCTCGCCAGCGGGGCAGCGAGCACGTCACGGCGTCGTCGTGCGGCGTACGGCGCTCTTCCAGCACTGGGCGACGTAGGGCAGGTCGAGGGTTGCACCGGGGTCGGCGTTCGCGTCGAAGAGTGCCGCCACCTGGGCGAGCAGCCTCGCGCGGGCCGACTCGGCGAGGGCGATGACGTACGACCGAGATGCCACCAGGTCGACCAGGCCGGTGCAGTCGAGCCGCTGGGTGTGCGGGAACTCAGCACGCTCCGGGGGCGCGAACCACTCTGACTGGTCGAGGGCGCGTACCGACGCTGTGCCCCAGTCGCCCTGCAGCGTCGCCGGTTGCGCTGCTCGCAGCAGGTCGTCGAGGTCATGAGCCCAGCCGTCCGTCACCGCCCGGGTGTTCCACACGAGCCCGAGGTGACCTCCCGGGCGTAGCACCCTGGCGATCTCGGACAGTGCTTGCTCCGCGTCGAACCAGTGGAAGGCGGTCGCCACCGTGACGACGTCGAAGCTCGCACCGGCGAACGGCAGGCGCTCGGCAGTGGCCTGGACGGCGGCGGCGACCGGCGGAGCTGTCCTCAGCTCGAAAAGCAGGTTGCGGCTGGGCTCGGCGGCGACGACCGAGGCGCAGCAGGGCACGAGCGCCCGGGCCAGTGCCCCGCTGCCCGCTGCGAGGTCGAGAACCACACCCGGGCGGCGGCCGATGAGCCAGTCCACTGCGACCGCGGGGTACGACGGTCGTCCCGCGACGTAACGGGGAGCTGCCGCGTCGAAGGTGCCTTTGAGGCGGTGCTGCGTGCCCGGGTCCATCGGTCGAACGACGCCGGACTCAACCACAGAGGGCGTCGCGCACCGGGACGAACTTGGCGGCCGCCTCCGCCAGCTCGTCGGCCGGGTTCGAGTCGGCCACGATTCCGCAACCGGCGAACAGCCGCACGCGAGAGCCGTCGTACTCCGCGGAGCGCAGCGCGATCCCCCACTCCCCGTCGCCGTCGGCGTCGATCCAGCCGACCGGCCCGGCGTACCTGCCACGGCCGAGCCCCTCGATCTCACCGATCAACGCCAGGGCAGCAGCCGTCGGCGTGCCACCGACAGCGGCGCTCGGGTGCAACGCGGCGGCCAGCGCGAGCGAGCTGGCGTCGGCGTCGAGAACGCCGGTCACGTCGGTGGCCAGGTGCATCACGTTGGGCAGGTGCAGCACGAACGGTGCGTCCGGCAGGTTCATGCTCGTGCAGTACGGCGCCAGTGCTTCGGCAACCGATCGCACCGCGAACTCGTGCTCCTCCAGGTCCTTCGACGACCGGGCCAAGGTGGCGGCGAGTGCCAGGTCATGGGCGTCGTCACCGGTACGGCGGATGGTGCCCGCCAGCACCCGGCTCGCTACCAGGCCACGCTCCCGGCGGAGCAGCATCTCGGGCGTCGAGCCGAAGAGGCCGTCCACATGAAACGTCCAGCACGCGGGATAGCGCGCGGCGAGCCGGGAGAGCGGGGTGCGGACATCGAGCGGCGCGTCCAGGTCGACAACCAGGTCGCGCGCGAGCACCACCTTGTCCAGGTCGCCGGCCCGGATCCGCGCCACCGCGTCCGCAACGACAGTCTCCCAGTCGGCACCGCTCATCGCGCCGTCACTGAACGATGCGCCGGTTGGCGGGGTGGGGGTCCGGACCGGCAGCAACGCCGGCGGCGGGGACACGCTCCCGCGGCCGATCGTGGTGACCCAGGACGTGGACCCCCGACTGCCGACGACGACCTCGGGTACGACGAGCACGGAGGCGCCGGGCAGGTCGGCGTACGCGAACGAGCCGAACGCGACAAGACCGCTTCCCGGGATCTCCGCCTCGTCCCGTACGACGCTGCGTGCCGCAAGGGTGTGCCACCACCGCTCGGCGTCGGTGAACCGGTTGGGCCCGGCGGCGGCGTAGCGCGCGACCTCGCCCCAGGCCACCAGGCCGTCGCCGCGGTGCACCCAGGACAGTGGCCTTTCGGGGGGAAGCAGGGCGACAAGGTCGCCGGGGTCGTCGACGAGGACCGTGCGCGCGACCAGCGGGCTCTGTGCCACGGCGGCGGCGTCGTCCGACGGAGCGCTGCCCGGGGTGGACCTCACGCCCGCCAGCGTATGTCGATTCGTCTGCGGTTGTGCGGGTGGTGGGGCGCTGGGGCCGCTCAGACGAATTCGGGGGTGGCAGTTCCGGGAGGTGGCAGGATTGCCGGGTGAGCCGCGCGAGTTTGGCCAAGGAGCCGCGCGCGGTAGCCGCGATGTTCGACGAGGTGGCCGAGCGTTACGACCTGACGAACGACGTGCTCTCCCTGGGTCTCGACCGGAGGTGGCGCCGGGCCGTCGTCGCGGCGATCGAGCCCAGGCGGGGTCAGCGCATCCTGGACCTCGCCGCCGGCACCGGCACCAGCAGCCTGCCCATCGTGTTCGCCGGTGCCACCACGATCCCGTGCGACTTCTCCGTGGGCATGTTGACCGTCGGGAAGCGGGAGCGCCCCCGCCTGCCGTTCGTGGCCGGGGACGCCATGATCCTGCCCTTCGGCGACGCGACCTTCGACGCGGTGACGATCGCATTCGGCCTGCGCAATGTCGCCGAGCCGGTGGTCGCGCTCGCCGAGATGCGCCGGGTCACCAAGGCTGGTGGCCGACTGGTGGTGTGCGAGTTCAGCAAGCCCACCTTCGGCCCCTTCCGGCGGGTCTATGACGAGTACTTGGTGAAGGCGCTGCCGACGGTGGCCACCAAGGTTAGCTCCAACCCGGACTCCTACGTGTACCTGGCCGAGTCCATCCAGGCCTGGCCCGACCAGCGCGAGCTCGCCCGGATCGTCGGGGGCGCCGGCTGGAGCCGCGTGCAGGTACGCAACCTCAGCGGCGGCATCGTCGCACTCCACCGCGCCTGGCGCTGACACCCAACCCGGAGGCCCTTGTGACCATGGACACGCGACTGCTCGAGTTGGCCGCGGCTCGCAACCTCGGCGTCCTCACGACGCTGAAGCGCGACGGCCGGCCGCAGCTGTCCGCGATCAACTACTCGCTCGACACGGCCGATCCGGCGGCGCCGACCGTCCGCATCTCGGTTACCGACGACCGGGCCAAGGTGCGCAACGCCCGCCGGGACCCCCGCGTGTCGCTGTTCGTCTCCAGCGACGACGGGTGGTCGTACGCCGTGCTGGAAGGCGACGCCGAGCTGAGCCCGGTGGCGCGCGACCTGCACGATGAGACGGTGGAGGCGCTCATCGACCTGTTCCGCGACATCCGCGAGGAGGACCACTCCGACTGGGACGACTACCGGCGGGCCATGGTGGCCGATCAGCGCCTGGTCCTCACCATCCGCGTCACACACGTGTACGGCGCACCACCTCAGACCTGACACCCGCAATGCATGCCCGGAGGCGACGGCTTAGACTGGCAGCATCCTGCTAGTGAAGATTTTCACTTGCCCGCATCCCGCTCGAGCGGCGACGAGAAGAGGGACCGCGCCTCATGGCCGAGCCGACCGCCCCCCAGCGGCAGGCGGACGTCATCATCGTTGGTGCCGGTCCCGGTGGGTCGACGGCCGCCAGCTACCTGGCCCGGGCGGGCGTCGACGTGCTGGTGCTCGAGAAGTCCGCCTTCCCGCGGGAGAAGGTCTGCGGCGACGGCCTCACGCCCCGAGCGGTCCGGCAGCTCGTCAAGCTCGGCATCGACCTCGACGAGGCGGGCTGGATCAGGAACCACGGGCTTCGCATCGTCGGCGGCGGCCACCAGATCGAGGTTCCGTGGCCGGACCTCGCTGAGTACCCGTCTTACGGCCTGGTCCGCACGCGCCTCGACTTCGACGCGATCCTGGTCCAGCACGCCCAGAAGCTCGGAGCACGCCTCGAGGAGCGTACGGCGGTCACCGGCCCCGTGCTCGACGAGTCGACCGGCCGCATCGTGGGCGTGACGGCCCGCCGCATCGACGACGCCGGCCGCAAGAGCGGTGCCGAGCTGACCTTCACGGCGCCGATCGTCATCGCCGCCGACGGCAACTCCAGCCGGCTCGGGCTCGCGATGGGCCTGCCCAAGCGGGACAACCGGCCGCTCGGGGTGGCGGTTCGCACCTACTACACGAGCCCGCGCCACGGCGACGACTGGCTGGAGTCCTGGCTCGAGCTGTGGGACGGCGAGCCGGGCGCCAGCGACCTGCTGCCGGGTTACGGGTGGATATTCGGGGTCGGTGACGGGACCGTCAACGTCGGTCTTGGCATCCTCAACACCTCCAAGGCCTTCCAGCACGTCGACTACAAGGATCTGCTGGTCCGGTGGCTCGAGCACACCCCCGACGCGTGGGGCCTGCGGGAGCCGAACCGCACACAGCCGATCCAAGGCGCCGCGCTGCCGATGGGGTTCAACCGCAAGCCGCACTACGCCAATGGGATGCTGCTCGTCGGCGACTCCGGAGGGATGGTCAACCCCTTCAACGGCGAAGGTATCGCGTACGCCATGGAGTCCGGCGAGATCGCGGCAGAGGTCGTCACGCAGGCCCTGAGCCGTACGACGCGAACCGGCCACGAGCAGGCCCTGACTGGCTACGTCAGCGCCCTGGACTCCCGGTACGGCGGCTACTACACCCTTGGCAGGCTGTTCGTCACGGCAATAGGGAACCCGCACGTCATGGCCCTGGCAACTCGCTATGGGCTCCCCCGCCCGACGCTGATGCGGTTCACCCTGAAGCTGATGGCCAACCTAACCGACCCCCAGCACGGCGACGCGATGGACCGGCTGATCAACGGCCTCTCGAAGGTCGCGCCGGCCGCATGAGCACGCGCCACTACTATGACAATCGCCCGGCGTTGGCAGTCATGAACGCACGTGAGAGGAAGGGGATGGCATGGACGCCTACATCCCGATCCTGAGCCTCGGCCTGCTGGCGGCGTTGTTTGCGGTCGGCTCGGTCGCCGCCAGCTCCAGGCTGGGGCCCAAGCGGTACAACCGGGCAAAGCTCGACTCGTACGAGTGTGGGATCCAGCCGACTCCGCAACCGGTCGGCGGCGGCAAGTTCCCGGTGAAGTACTACATCACCGCGATGATGTTCATCGTGTTCGACATCGAGATCATCTTCTTGTTCCCGTGGGCCGTCTTCTTCGACAGCATGAAGGTCTTCGGGCTGATCGAGATGGTCCTCTTCATCGCAACCGTGTTCGTCGCGTACGCCTATGTATGGCGTCGTGGCGGGCTCGAGTGGGACTAGCGCCCACATCCAGGCCGCTGCTGACGCAGGACAGAAGGAGATCCCATGGGGATGGAGGACAAGCTCCCGTCGGGTGTGCTGCTCAGCACCGTCGAGGGGCTGGCGGGGTACTTCCGCAAGGCCTCGCTGTGGCCCGCGACCTTCGGCCTGGCATGCTGCGCGATCGAGATGATGACGTCGGGCGGTCCGCGCTACGACGTCGGTCGCTTCGGCATGGAGGTGTTCCGGCCGTCCCCTCGTCAGGCCGACCTGATGATCGTCGCCGGCCGGGTCAGCCAGAAGATGGCGCCGGTGCTTCGCCAGATCTACGACCAGATGGCCGAGCCCAAGTGGGTGCTCGCCATGGGCGTCTGCGCGAGCAGCGGCGGCATGTTCAACAACTACGCGATCGTCCAGGGCGTCGACCACGTCGTCCCGGTCGACATGTACCTGCCCGGGTGCCCGCCGCGGCCCGAGATGCTGATCGACGCGATCCTCAAGCTCCACGACCAGGTCCAGGCCGGCAAGATGGGCGCCAACCGTCTCGCCCAGATCGAGGAGCTCGAGAACTCCGCGCTGAAGGCGCTGCCCACCTCCGACATGCGTGGGCTGCTGCGATGACGGACCCGAAGCACGACCCGGAGAAGACCGACGTCCCGGCGCCGCAGGGCGAGATCCGGGCCGTGGGCGAGCGGCGCGGCATGTTCGGTGCCGCGGGCAGCGGCGACACGAGCGGCTACGGCGGACTGGTGCAGCCGGTCGTCTACCCCGGTGCCTCGCAACGCCCGTACGGCGGCTGGTTCGACGACCTCGCCGACACCCTCGAGCAGCGGCTCGGCGACGGCCGGCTCGAGCACGCGATCGAGCAGGTGGTGGTCCACCGCGGGGAGATCACCTTCCACGTCCGGCGCGAGGACCTGCTGGCGCTCGCCCAGCTGCTGCGCGACGACGAGCGGCTGCGCTTCGAGTTCTGCGCCGGCGTCAGCGGCGTGCACTACCCCGAGGACACCGGGCGTGAGTTCCACGCCGTCTACCACCTGCTCTCGATGACCCACAACCGTCGGATCCGGCTCGAGGTCTCCGTCCCCGAGGCCGACCCCCACCTCCCCAGCCTGGTGGCCGTTTACCCCACCAACGACTGGCACGAGCGCGAGACCTACGACATGTTCGGCATCATCTTCGACGGCCACCCGGCCCTGACCCGGATCCTGATGCCGGACGACTGGCCCGGTCACCCGCAGCGCAAGGACTACCCGCTGGGTGGCATCCCGGTGGAGTACAAGGGCGGCACCATTCCGCCTCCTGACGAGCGCAGGAGCTACAACTAGATGACGACCGAACAGGACTTCTACGCCTCGGACTCCGACACCAGCGGCGGCCGGGTCTTCACCGTCACCGGCCAGGACTGGGACACCATCTCCGAGGGCCTGGCCGACTCCGTGGCCGACGAGCGGGTCGTGGTCAACATGGGCCCGCAGCACCCCTCGACCCACGGCGTGCTCCGGCTGATCCTCGAGATCGAGGGCGAGACCGTCACCGAGGCCCGGTGCGGCATCGGCTACCTCCACACCGGCATCGAGAAGAACATGGAGTACCGCTCCTGGGTGCAGGGAACGACGTTCTGCACCCGGATGGACTACCTCTCGCCGTTCTACAACGAGGCGACGTACGCGCTCGGGGTCGAGCGGCTGCTCGACATCGAGGCCGACATCCCCGAGAAGGCCCAGGTCATGCGGGTCCTGCTCATGGAGCTCAACCGGATCTCCTCGCACCTGGTCTGCATCGCCACCGGGGGCATGGAGATCGGCGCGCTGACCGTGATGACGATGGGGTTCCGTGAGCGCGAGCTGGTGCTCGACCTGTTCGAGCTGATCACCGGACTGCGGATGAATCACGCCTTCATCCGCCCCGGCGGCGTCGCCCAGGACCTGCCCCCGGGTGCGCTCGACGAGATCCGCGATTTCGTGGCCCTGATGAAGAAGCGGCTGCCCGAGTACGCCGCGCTGTGCAACGCCAACCCGATCTTCAAGGCCCGGCTGGTGGGGGTGGGGCACCTCGACCTCGCCGGCGCCCTGGCGCTGGGCATGTCCGGTCCGGTCGTCCGCAGCACCGGCTATCCGTGGGACCTCCGCAAGACCGAGCCCTACTGCGGGTACGAGGACTACGACTTCGAGGTCCAGACGTGGGACACCCCCGACGCCTACGGGCGGTTCCGGATCCGGCTCGCGGAGATGGACGAGTCGCTCAAGATCGTCGAGCAGTGCGCTGACCGGCTTGCCGGTCTCGAGGGCGCGCCGGTCATGGTCGCCGACAAGAAGATCGGCTGGCCCAGCCAGCTGGCGATCGGCAGCGACGGGATGGGCAACAGCCTCGACCACATCCGCCACATCATGGGCGAGTCCATGGAGGCGCTGATTCACCACTTCAAGCTGGTCACCGAGGGTTTCCGGGTGCCGGCCGGCCAGGCCTACGTCCCGGTGGAGTCCCCGCGCGGCGAGCTCGGGGCCCACGTCGTCTCCGACGGTGGCACCCGACCTTTCCGGGCCCACTTCCGCGACCCGTCCTTCACCAACCTGCAGGCCACGAGCGTGATGAGCGAGGGTGGTCAGGTCGCCGACGTCATCGTCGCCATCGCCTCGATCGACCCCGTCATGGGAGGAGTCGACAGGTGAGTGAGCTGAATACCGCCGGCCACGGCATCGACGAGACCACGTGGGCCGAGCTCGAGGAGATCGCGGCCCGCTACCCGCAGAAGCGCTCCGGTCTGCTTCCGATGCTCCACCTCGTGCAATCGGTCGAGGGACAGGTGACCCCGGCAGGGATCGAGGCGTGCGCCGACATCCTCGGCATCTCGGCCGCCGAGGTGAGTGGTGTCGCCACCTTCTACACGATGTACAAGCGGCGTCCGGTCGGCGACTTCCACGTCGGGGTCTGCACCAACACGCTGTGTGCGGTCATGGGTGGGGACGCGATCCTCGAGCGGCTCAAGGCTCACCTCGACGTCGGCAACGACGAGACCGCTGCCGGCCGCGACGGTGACCAGCACACGGTCAGCCTCGAGCACATCGAGTGCAACGCGGCCTGTGACTACGCGCCGGTGATGATGGTCAACTGGGAGTTCATGGACAACATGACCCCCGAGTCCGCCGTCCAGGTCGTCGACGACCTGCGCTCGGGCCAGGAGGTCCGCTCCACCCGCGGTCCCCGGCTCTGCACCTGGCGTGAGGCCGAGCGCGTGCTCGCCGGCTTCGACGACGGCCTCGCCGACGAGGGTCCGGCCGCCGGACCCGCGAGTCTCGTGGGTCTGAAGATCGCGCGCAGCAAGAACTGGAAAGCGCCGTCCGGTGAGGCCGCCACCTCCGGTGATGCTGACGCGGTCCCGACCGAGCCCGGCCAGGAACAGCAGGCCGCCGCCGAGACCGATGACTCGACGGCGAAGAACGCCGCCGTCGAGACGGACGCACCGACCGGCGAGCCCGCCGCGAACAAGGAGGAGGGCAAGTGACCAGCACCCTCACGCCGGTCCTCACTGACAACTGGGGCGACGAGCGCAGCTGGACCCTGCAGGCCTACGAGGGCCGCGGCGGGTACGGCGCGCTGAAGAAGGCGCTCTCGATGGAGCCGGGCGCTGTGATCGAGCAGGTCAAGGACTCCGGCCTCCGCGGGCGCGGGGGCGCCGGCTTCCCGACCGGGATGAAGTGGGGTTTCATCCCGCAGGACAACCCGAACCCCAAGTACCTCGTCGTCACCGCCGACGAGTCGGAGCCGGGTACCTGCAAGGACATCCCGCTGATGATGGCCAACCCGCACGTGCTCGTGGAGGGCGTCGCGATCTCGTCGTACGCGATCCGCGCCAACACGGCCTTCATCTACATCCGAGGCGAAGTGCTCCACGTGATCCGACGCGTCCAGCGCGCGGTCAAGGAGGCCTACCTCGCCGGTCACCTCGGCAAGAACATCCACGGCTCGGGCTTCGACCTCGACGTCGTGGTCCACGCCGGCGCCGGCGCCTACATCTGCGGTGAGGAGACCGCCCTGCTCGAGGGTCTCGAAGGTCGCCGCGGTCAACCCCGGCTGCGGCCGCCGTTCCCTGCGGTCGCCGGTCTCTACGCGAGCCCGACGGTCATCAACAACGTCGAGTCCATCGCCTCGGTGCCCTCGATCATCGAGCACGGGGCCGAGTGGTTCGCCGCCATGGGCACCGAGAAGTCCAAGGGGTTCGGCATCTTCTCCCTCTCCGGTCACGTGAAGAACCCCGGTCAGTTCGAGGCGCCGCTGGGGATCACGCTGCGCCAACTGGTCGAGCTCGCGGGCGGTATGCGAGAGGGCCACCAGCTGAAGTTCTGGACACCAGGCGGGTCCAGCACCCCCTTGCTGACGCAGGAGCACCTCGACGTCCCCCTCGACTTCGAGGGTGTCGGCGAGGCCGGCTCGATGCTCGGCACCCGGGCGCTGCAGATCTTCGACGAGACCACGTGTGTGGTCCGCGCCGTACTGCGCTGGACGGAGTTCTACAAGCACGAGTCCTGCGGCAAGTGCACACCCTGCCGTGAGGGCACCTGGTGGCTGGTCCAGGTCCTGGCCCGTCTGGAGCAGGGGGAGGGCAGTGAGTCCGACCTCGACCTGTTGCTCGACCAGTGCGACAACATCATGGGCCGGTCGTTCTGCGCTCTCGCCGACGGCGCCGTGTCGCCGATCGCCAGCTCCATCAAGTACTTCCGCGACGAGTACCTCGCACACCTCACCCAGGGCGGCTGCCCGTTCGACCCGGCCGCCTCGACCACCTTCGCCACCGCTGGAGCGTCCGCATGAGCGAGGTCACTTCGACAGGCTCAGCACCGCGCTCGACGAGTTCGACCGCCGTGGAGACGGTGACGGTGACCATCGACGGCATCCAGGTCAGCGTCGCCAAGGACACCCTGGTGATCCGGGCCGCCGAGCAGATCGGCGTCCAGATCCCGCGTTTCTGCGACCACCCGCTGCTGGCGCCGGTCGGTGCCTGCCGGCAGTGCCTGGTCGACGTCCCGGACGCCGGCAACGGTCGCGGATTCCCCAAGCCGCAGGCCTCCTGCACGCTGCCGGTCGCCGAGGGCATGGTCGTCAACACCCAGGCCACCAGCGAGGTCGCCGACAAGGCGCAGCAGGGCATCATGGAGTTCCTGCTCATCAACCACCCGCTCGACTGCCCGGTCTGCGACAAGGGTGGCGAATGCCCGTTGCAGAACCAGGCGATGAGCAACGGTCGGGGTGAGAGCCGGTTCTCCGCCACCGGTGGCGTCAAGCGCACCTTCCCCAAGCCGATCAACATCTCCGCGCAGGTGCTGCTCGACCGCGAGCGGTGCGTGCTCTGTGCCCGCTGCACTCGGTTCTCCGAGCAGATCGCCGGCGACCCGTTCATCGCGCTGGTCGAGCGCGGCGCCCTGCAACAGGTCGGGATCTACGAGAAGGAGCCCTTCGAGTCCTACTTCTCGGGCAACACCATCCAGATCTGCCCGGTCGGCGCGCTCACCTCGGCCGAGTACCGCTTCCGCTCGCGGCCCTTCGACCTGGTCTCCTCGCCCTCGATCGCCGAGCACGACGCCTGCGGCTCCGCCATCCGCGTCGACCACCGGCGCGGCAAGGTCATGCGCCGGCTCTCCGGCAACGACCCCGAGGTCAACGAGGAGTGGATCACCGACAAGGACCGCTTCGCGTTCCGCTACGCCCAGTCCGGTGA
>JBBQKY010000013.1:0-26537 GCA_038327385.1 Propionibacteriales bacterium | reverse complement strand
AGGGACCAGGTCGTGGGATCGGAGATCCCCATCTGCATCATTGGCACGTTGGCCGCCAGCAGGGCGGTCGTCGCCGCGAGCAACGTCCCTTTCCCGAGCCCGGGGCGCACGTGTACGACGTCGAGCAGGCCGTACGCGGCGCCGACCGCGACCCCTGTCGCGATCCCCGACAGAGCGCCAAGACCGGACAACCGGTTCTCGCGTGTCTCACCTTCGCCCGGCACCTCGACCCCTAGCTTCTCCGCCATCACCTCGACCGACTGCTGTGGGGTCTCGCTCGCGGCGCGCCCGCGCCATGACATGTCGAGGTAGGTGGCGGCGTTCAGTGCGGTCGTGCCGGCTGCACCAGCAGCGCCTCCCGCGAGAAGTCTTCGGATCATCCGGCGACCGTACCCAACGACTCGGTGCCCACGGACCGGGGGGCACCCGAACGGAGCGCTCCGGCGGACGGCAAGGACGCTCCGGTTGATGACGTCACGCGACATCCCATTCCGGTTGCATCCGCATCCCTGGGAGTGTCGGTCGTCGATGATGGGATGAACGTCATGGCCGTCACCTACCGTCTCGAGCGCAGCGAGCGTCTCGTGGGGCACGCGCCCGCCCTCGACGACGACCAGCGGGCTGTGGTAGCGCACGCCGGCGGTCCGCTTCTGGTGCTGGCCGGTCCTGGGACGGGCAAGACGACGACGCTCGTCGAAGCCGTGGTCGACCGCATCGAGCGCAGGGGCCTCGACCCCTCGCAGGTGCTGGTGCTCACGTTCAGCCGCAAGGCGGCGGAGGAGCTACGGGACCGGATCACGGCCCGGGTCCGCCGTACGACGTCCATGCCGATCAGCTCGACGTTCCACTCGTTCTGCTATGGCTTGCTCCGCAGCTGTCAGCCGCCGCAGCTCTATGCGACACCGGCCCGCCTGCTGAGCTCGCCGGAGCAGGACGTCCGGCTGCGCGAGATGCTCAGCGCCTCCCGCGAGCTCGGCACCGTCGCCTGGCCGGCGGAGCTCGAGGCGGCGCTCGGCACCCGTGGCTTCGCCCGCGAGGTCCATGCAGTTCTGAGCCGGGCACGGGAGCTCGCGATGTCCCCGGACGACCTCAGCCGGCTCGGGAAGGAGTTCGAGCGCCCGGAGTGGGAGGCGGCCGGGAGCTTCATGGACGAGTACCTCAACGTCTTGGACTTCGAAGGCGCGCTCGACTACTCCGAGCTGATCCACCGGGCGGTGCTGCTGGCCGAGTCGGGCGACGTGCGCGCCGACCTGCGGAGCAGGTTCGCCGCCGTCTTCGTCGACGAGTACCAGGACACCGACCCCGGCCAGGTTCGGTTGCTGCGCGCGCTCGCGGGCGACGGACGCGACCTCGTCGTCGTCGGTGACCCCGACCAGAGCATCTACGCCTTCCGCGGCGCCGACGTGCGCGGGATCTTGGACTTTCCCGTTGACTTCCCGCAGGCGGATGGCTCCCCGGCACCGGTGGTGGCGCTGTCCACCACGCGTCGGTTCGGCAGTCGACTACTGCGAGCCTCGCGCCGGGTGGCCGCGGGCATCGGCGTGAGCGGGGCCATCGACGTCGAGACGTTCCGGCGCTTCCGCAACCCGGTCGCGATGCCGAGCGAGCTCGGGCCAGGCCGTGTCGAGGTGCTGACCTACTCCTCCAGCGGCGCACAGGCCGACCACATCGCCGACCTGGTACGGCGATCACACCTCGAGGACGGCGTCCCGTGGTCGCAGATCGCGGTGCTGGTGCGTTCTGGCATGGTCTCGATCCCCAGTCTTCGGCGCGCGCTCGTCGGCGCAGGAGTTCCGGTCGAGGTCGCCGGAGACGAGGTGCCGCTGCGCGGAGAGCCCGCCGTGCAGCCGCTGCTGCTGGCGTTGTCGGCCAGCCTCGACCCGGCGGCGATGACCACGGAGACGGCGCACACGCTGATCACCTCACCGCTCGCCGACGTCGACGGCGCCTCGCTGCGCCGACTCGGTCGCGCCCTGCGCCGGGCGGCCCGAGCCGACGGGGACGCAGCTGCGACGCCGTCGGCAGAGCTCTTCCGGCTCTGCCTCGCCGAGCCTGCCATGCTGGCGGACCTGTCGGACCCGGCAGCGGTCGCCGTACGACGGCTCGGGCTGCTGCTGAGGCAGGTCCACCTGCAGCTGGTAGCCGACCAGCCCGCCGAGGAGGCGCTCTGGGCGCTGTGGCAGGGCACCCGGTGGCACCGGCGGCTGCGCGCCGCCGTCGAGCGGGGAGGGCCCGCCGCCCGGGCCGCCAACCGGGATCTGGACTCGATCTGCGCGCTGTTCGAGGTCGCCGCCCGAGCGGAGGAGAAGCAGCAGCACACGTCGGTCGGCGTGTTCCTGGAGGAGATCCAGGCCCAGCAGATACCTGCCGACAACCGGGCCGATGTCGGCGTCAGCGGAAACGCCGTGCGGCTGCTGACCGCTCACCGCTCGAAGGGTCTGGAGTGGCGGGTCGTCGTCGTCGCCGCGGTCCAGGAGGGCAGCTGGCCCGACGTCCGGCGACGCGGGTCGCTCCTGCAGGCTGACCGGCTCGGCCTCGACGAGATCGTCGACCCGCCCGGCGTCGCCACCCTGCTTGCCGAGGAGCGCCGCCTCTTCTACGTCGCGACCACCCGAGCGCGCCAGCGCCTCATCGTCACGGCAGTCGCCGCTCAGGAGCAGGACGGCGAGCAGCCCTCTCGACTCCTGGAGGCCCTGGACAGGAGGCCGACGCATGTCATCGGCAGGCCCGAGCGCCCCCTGTCGCTGGGCGGGCTCGTCGCAGCGCTGCGCCGGGTCGTCGCGGACCCGTCGCAGAGCGAGGGCCTCCGCCTCGCCGCTGCCGCCCGGCTGGCCCGGCTGGCTGAGGAGCAGAGCAGCGCCGGTCCTCTCGTTCCCGCCGCGGACCCGGCGACGTGGTGGGGGCTGCGGGAACGCACGGACAACCCGGTCCCGGTGCGGCCGGCCGCGGAGCCGCTCGCGATGTCGGCCAGCATGCTCGGGGGGATTCTCGACTGTCCCCTTCGCTGGTTCCTCTCCAAAGAGGCTGCGGGTGAGTCCGCACGCTCGGCGGCGATGGGGTTCGGCAACGTCCTGCACGTGCTGGCCGACCACCTGGCCGAGGTGGACGTCGCCACCAAGGAGGAGCTTTTCTCCCTGCTGGACAGCGTCTGGGGAAGCCTCTCGTTCGACAGCCCGTGGATCGCCGCCAGGGAGCGGCTCGAGGCGCGGGCGGCGGTCGAGCGGCTGCTCGCCTGGCACCAGGGCCGGCCCCATCGACAGGTCGTCGCCACCGAGTCCGATTTCGACGTGACCTTGCCGATCGACGAAGGGGAGCAGGTCCGGCTGCGAGGGCGCGTCGACCGGCTCGAGTCCGATACCGACGGCCGCCTACACGTCGTCGACCTCAAGACCAGCAGGAACCCTCCGAGCGGCACCTCGCTTCTGGACAACCCCCAGCTGGGTCTCTACCAGCTGGTGACCGACGCAGGTGCCTTCGCCGACCTCGTCGGCGAGGGGGCCCGCTCAGGGGGCGCCGAGCTCGTCCAGCTGCGCGTCGCGCAGGACGGCATGGCGAAGGTCCAGGCGCAGCCACCGCAGGCGCCGGACGAGACGGGCCGGACGCCCATCGAGGTGCAGCTCAGCGCTGGCGCTACGACGATGCGGTCGGAGCGGTTCGTCGCCTTGCTCGGGGACCACTGCACCTTCTGCGACTTCCGGTCCTTGTGTCCGGCGCAGGTCCGTTCAGGGACGGTGCTGTCGTGACTCCCGCCCTCTCTGACCCGCACGACCTGTCTCGGCTGATGGGGATCCCCTTCAGCGAGCAGCAGCTGGCCGCGATCACTGCTCCTCTCGAGCCGGGGCTGGTGGTCGCCGGTGCCGGCACCGGTAAGACAACCGTCATGGCGGCTCGCGTCGTCTGGCTCGTCGGAACGGGCCAGGTGCCGGCCGAGCGGGTTCTCGGTCTGACGTTCACCACCAAGGCGGCTGGCGAGCTCGGCCGTCGGGTGCGCGACTATCTCGCTCAGGCCGGGCTGACCGCCGTACCGCAGGATCGCCCGGCAGGTGCCGACACCGCAGCCGCACTGAAAGGGGCAGAGCCGACGGTGCTGACCTATCAGGCGTACGCCGCGCGGCTGCTCGCCGAGCACGGCTTGCGCATCGGGCTCGAGCCCGACACCCGGGTGGTCAGCGACGCGACGCGCTTCCAGCTTGCCGCGACGGCGGTACGACGCTTCGACGGCGCCGTCGCGCACCTCACCACGTGGATGCCGACGACCGTCAACGGCCTGCTGGCTCTGGACGCGGAGCTTTCCGAACACCTCGTGCAGCCCGGGGAGGTGCGGGCGTTCCAGCGCCGTGAGGCTCCGCTGTGGGCGCAGGCGAAGCAGACGAAGGCAGTCAGGGACCTGCTCGCGGCAGCCGACAAGCGCACCGAGCTGCTGGCCTTCGTCGAGCTCTACCGGGCTCTCAAGACCGAGCTGGGCGTCATGGACTTCGCCGACCAGATGGCAGGTGCGGCCCGCCTCGCCGAGGCACGCCAGGAGGTCGGTGCCCTGGAGCGGGAGCGCTTCGAGCTGGTGCTGCTCGACGAGTACCAGGACACGTCCGTCGCGCAGGCGCGGCTGCTCCGGGCACTGTTCTCCGAAAGCGTCGACGAGGCGGGGCGGGGGCACCCGGTCACCGCCGTCGGTGACCCGTGCCAGGCCATCTACGGCTGGCGAGGTGCCTCGGTAGGCAACATCGAGCAGTTCGCGGGGCAGTTCCCGCGCGGCGACACGGACGGCGGCAGTCCAGCGCACCGATACCCGCTCAATGTCAACCGCCGCTCGCACCTACGGATACTGCAGACCGCGAACCAGCTGGCGCGACCGCTGCACGCCGCGTTCACCGGCGCCCGCCCGCTGGAGCCCGCTTCGGCCGCCCCCGAAGGCGCCGTCCGCCTGGCGGTGCTGGAGACCTACCGCGACGAGCTCGACTTCCTGGCCGCCGAGGTGCCGCGGGTGCACGCTCAGATCTCCCGGCCGTGGTCCCAGATCGCCGTCCTGGCGCGCGACAACAAGACGGTCGCCGACATCCACGACGCGCTGGTCGCGGTTGACGTTCCTGTCGAGGTGGTGGGTCTGGCGGGTCTCCTGCAGATGCCGGAGGTGATCGAGATCGTCAGCACCCTGGAGGTGCTGCACGACGTCACGGCCAACGCGGCGCTGCTCACCTTGCTTGCCGGCCCCCGTTGGGCCATCGGCGCCCGAGACCTGGCGCTGCTGGGCAGGCGCGCGCGAATGCTCGCCAAAAGCGGCGATCAGGCGCGGTCGTCCGTGGCGATGAGTGGCGGGCATGATGTAGCAGCGGGACTCGCGGCTGCTGTGTTCGGAGTCGACCCCGCCGACCTCGTCTCACTGGTCGAGGCGCTCGGGCACCCCGGCGCTCTGCCGTACTCATCCGCCGCTCGCGAGCGCTTCGCGTTGCTGAGCCGCGAGCTGCAAGTGCTTGGCCGGTACGTCGGAGAGCCGCTGCTCGACCTGGTCCGCCGGGTGATCGACGTCACCGGCCTGGAGGTCGAGCTGGCTTCCGCCACGTCGCAGGTCGCGGCCGCCCGGCGCAACAACGTGGCGACCTTCCTCGACGCGATCACCGCCTTCGCCGGCTTCGACGCCGACTCGTCGCTGGCCGGCCTGCTCGCCTACCTGCAGGCGGAGGACGAGTACGGGCAGGGTCTGTCGCTCGCGCTGCCCACCGAAGCCGACTCCGTCAAGCTCCTGACGGCTCACCGGGCCAAGGGCCTCGAGTGGGACGTGGTGTTCGCGCCGTGCTGGTCCAAGGGGGTCTTCCCGGTTGCGCGGTCCGCCGCGAAGTGGACTGCGTCTCCCCATGTCCTTCCGTCGGCGCTGCGTGGTGATGCCGCCGACCTGCCTGCCGTGCCGGAGCGGTCACCCGCAGGTCTTGCGACGTACAGCAAGGACTGCAGTGCAGCGACCGAGGTGGAGGAGCGACGCCTCGCGTATGTCTGCGCCACGCGTCCTCGCGAGCGGCTCGTCGTGTCCTGCCACTGGTGGGGACCTCAGCAGGTCAGGCCGCGCGGGCCGTCCGTGTTCGCTGGCGAGGTGCAGACGGCGATGGCATCGTTCGGGGTCCTTCCCGACCCTGCGAGTGCGGTGCCCGCCGTGGGTGAGACGAACCCGGCCAACGCGAAGGAGACCCCGGTGGCATGGCCAGCCGAAGCGGGCGCAGCCGAGGTCGGGAGACGTCGCGCTGCCGCCGAGCTGGTCCGCCGGGCTCGGGAGCAGGGCCGCGAGGCGGCCACCCGGGTGGCCGGCGACCTGCTGATGCTCGACGAGCAAGCGGTGGTGCGTCAGTGGGACCTCGAGCTCGAAGCCCTGCTCGACGAGGCGCGCAGCGCCGACGTCCAGGAGGTCGTCGTCACGCTCCCGCCCGCCATCTCGGCCACCACACTGATGCGGCTGGGCGACGACCCCGCGGGCCTGGCCCGGGGGCTGGCTCGGCCGATGCCGCGCAAGCCGTCGTCTGCCGCGCGCTTCGGCACCCGCTTCCATGCCTGGGTCGAGACCCACGTCGGGCAGCCGCTGCTGCTCGACCCCGACGACCTGCCCGGCCGGGCAGACATGGACATCTCCGGAGACGACGAGCTGCGCGAGCTCATCGAGGCGTTCAAGGCGGGCCCGTACGGCGAGCGGATGCCCGTCCAGGTCGAGGTGCCCTTCGCCCTGGTGCTCGGCGGCCATGTGGTCCGAGGACGGATCGACGCCGTCTACGCCACCGCCAGCGGGTTCGAGGTCGTGGACTGGAAGACCAACAAGGCACAGACCGCCGACCCGCTCCAGTTGGCGACGTACCGGGTTGCCTGGGCAGAGCTGACGGGCGTCGATGCCGCTCGGGTGAGCGCGTCGTTCTACTACGTGCGGTCCGGTGACGTCGTCACGTACGACGACCTGCCGGGCCGGCCGGAGCTGGAGCACGTGGTGACGGGCGCCTGAGCGAGGCAGCCGCCGGCTCGAGCACATGACGGGGAGCGCCGCGGGCCACGTAGGGTCCCAGGGTGACGAGCGACCGGCTGCCCGATTTCGCGTTCCAGCACGCGGCGCACGACCGGCTGAGCGAGCGGCGCGGAGACTCCGAGTTCCTGGCGTCGGCGTGGGCCGACGAGCGCACCCGTGTCGTCGTCATCCGGGACATGGAGCTCGCGACTGCTGACGACGGTCGGCGCCTCGCGACAGTCTTCCCCGCCGAAGCGCCAGCGGGACAGCGTATGCTGCTCGGCGCCGCCGAAGGTGTCGTCTACTTCCTCGTCATCGAGGATGCCGGGTCCAGGTCAGCCGTCCAGGGGCCACCACTGGACCCAGGCAAGGCGGAGCGGTCGGCGTACAGATCGCTCCGGTCGATCGCCACCGCTCTCGGAGACGTGGATACGTCACTGGCCGTGCATGCCGTCGCGCTCGCGCAGTGGCACGACCGGCACCGGCGCTGCGCGGTCTGCGGCAACGAGACAGCGGTCGCCATGGCGGGGGAGTCACGCCGGTGCCCGGTCTGCGGCGCCCAGCACTTCCCCCGGACGGACCCAGCGGTGATCATGCTGGTCGTCGATGACGACGACCGGTGCCTGCTCGGCCACAACGCCGCGCGCGACGCCACGTGGTACTCGACCCTTGCCGGCTTCGTCGAGCCTGGCGAGACGCTCGAAGACGCGGTAGTCCGCGAGGTGGGGGAGGAGACCGGCGTGGTCGTCGACGAGGTCCACTACTTGGGGAGCCAGCCGTGGCCGTTCCCGTCGTCGCTGATGCTCGGCTTCCGAGCCCATGCATCCCGCACCGCCATCGCGGTGGACGGTGTGGAGATCACCAAGGCCCGTTGGTTCACCCGCGATGAGCTGCGCCGCGAGATTGACGCGGGCCAGCTCATCATCCCGTCGACGATCTCAATCTCCGGCGCGCTGGTGCAGAGCTGGTACGGTGCTGAGCTGCCCACCGGCCCACAGCCGCCCGCCTGACCCACTCGACGTCCGGGCGGCCGAACGCGACTGATCCCGGTTGAGCCGACGTCAGCGAGATGCCGCGGCTGAGGCGACCTCAGCCAGCTTGTTCTTGACCTGGGCGACGCTGGGGTTCGTCAGGGCGCTTCCGTCGCCGAACACCAGCGTGGGAACCGTCTGGTTCCCGTTGTTGACCTCCGCCACGATTTCGGCGGCGTCGGGGTGCTGCTCGATGTCTACCTCGTCGAACTCAACGCCCTCGCGGCTGAGCTGGTTCTTGAGGCGGTGGCAGTATCCACACCACGGCGTCGAGTAGAGGATGAGCTGCGCTGGCATCGAGGACTGTCCTTTCGAGCGTTTAGGCTTACCGCTGGTTCAACCACCGATGAGCGCGATGCCTTCCCGCACTCCCGTCTCGGTTCACAGACGCGTCGACCAGGAGGATACGTGCCAGCGGCCGAACAGCTCCTCGAGGGTCTCGACCCGGAGCAGCGGGAGGTCGCGACGGCCCTCGACGGGCCGGTCCGGGTGCTGGCCGGCGCCGGCACCGGCAAGACCCGGGCGATAACCCATCGGCTCGCCTATGCCATCGCGACCAGGGCCGTCGAGCCCACCCAGGTCCTGGCCGTCACCTTCACCACCCGAGCCGCCGGCGAGATGCGCAACAGGCTTGCGGGCCTAGGGGCCGCCGGCGTCCAGGCGCGCACCTTCCACTCCGCCGCACTGAGGCAGGCTCGGTACTTCTGGCCCCAGGTCTACGGTCCTCCGCTCCCGGACATCGCCGCGTCGAAGGTGCCGCTCCTCGCCGAAGCGGTCGGGCGGCTGCGGCTCAAGGCCAGCCAGGCCGACCTGCGCGATCTGGCGGGTGAGATCGAGTGGGCCAAGGTGTCGAACGTCCGGCCCGACGACTACCCCCGGCTCGCGCCCCGCTCACACCGGTTGCTCGCGTCGTACGACGCAGCGATGATCGGCAAGGTCTTCGCGAGCTACGAGGACGTCCGCCGCGACCGCAACCGGATCGACATGGAGGATGTGCTGCTCTGCGCGGCGGCGCTGATCGATGAGGACGAGCGGGTGGCGACGGCCGTGCGCCGCCAGTACAGCTGGTTCGTCGTCGATGAGTACCAGGACGTGAGCCCGCTGCAGAGCCGGCTGCTCGACCTGTGGACCGGGGGCCGCGACCAGGTGTGCGTCGTCGGCGACCCCGCGCAGACGATCTACTCGTTTGCCGGCGCCTCCGCCGACTACCTGCTCGACTTCCCGCGGCGCTATCCGCAGACGACGTCGGTGACCTTGCGGCGCAACTACCGCTCCACGCCCCAGGTCGTCGAGTCCGCCAACGCCGTCATGGCCACCGACGAGGAGCCAGACCGGCCCGGCGCCGGCAACCGCCCGGCGGCAGTGCGGCTGCAGGCCACTCGGCCTTCAGGTGGGCAGGTGACATTGCGCCCGATGCCCGACGAGGTCGCCGAGGCGAGTGCGGTGGCCGCCGACATCGCCGCCGCCGTCGCCGCCGGAGCGGACCCGCGCGACATCGCCGTTCTCTTCCGGATCAACGCGCAGTCGGAGAGCTTCGAGGAGGCCCTTGCCGAGCGCACCGTCCCGTACGTCGTCAGAGGTGGCGACAGGTTCTTCAGCCGTGCGGAGGTGCGCCAAGCAGTGGCGCTGCTTCGGGGAGCGGCCCGGACGGAGGGGTCCACGACGGGGGATCTGGTCACCGACGTCACCGATGTGCTCACGGCCATGGGATGGACCCGGGAGCCGCCGAAGGCCCGGGGCAACGTCCGCGACAGGTGGGAGTCGATGCAGGCGATCGTGGCGATGGCCGCTGACCACGTCGCAGCGAACGCCGAGCGCACGCTCGCCGACTTCGTCGCCGAGCTCCAGCGCCGAGCGGAGGCGCAGCACGCTCCCGTCGCCGACGGCGTCACGTTGACGACCCTGCATGCAGCCAAGGGGCTCGAGTGGGCGACGGTCTACCTGGCCGGCATGCAGGAGGGAAGCATGCCGATCGTCTACGCCGAGACCGCTGAGCAGGTCGAGGAGGAGCGTCGGCTGCTTTACGTCGGCATGACGCGGGCCCGCGACAACCTGCACGTCTCCTGGGCGGCGGCGCGCAGCCCGGGCGGGCGAGGGCAGCGCGGACCGAGCCGTTTTCTCGACTCCCTGGTGAGCCCCGGCCAGCGACCGGCGGCGGCCGCGCCAGGAGGGCGCCGCGGACGCCGTACCACGACCGTCGCGAGCTGTCGGGTCTGCTCCCGGCCGTTGACCGACGCCCGCGAGCGCAAACTCGGCAGGTGCGTCGACTGTCCCAGCAGCTACGACGAGGCCGTCTACGACGCGCTGCGGCGCTGGCGCAAGGAGCGGGCAGCCGCCGAGAAGGTCCCCGCCTACTGCGTGTTCACCGACGCCACCCTGACCGCTCTGGCGGAGATGCGTCCGGTCGATGTGCCAGGTCTGGTCGCCGTGCCTGGGATCGGCGTGGCCAAGGTCGAGAAGTACGGCGACGACGTGCTAGGTCTGTGCGCTGCCGACTCGGTGCAGGCTGCCAGCCTCCTGCCTTAGCCGCATAACGTTTCCGAAAAGACACCGGTAATTCGTTTGCACGGTCTTCGAGGAGAGGCGTACTGTCGGTGGTCGCGAGGGGATTCTTCTCGCGACCACCGACAGAGCCCGGCATGAGGCCGGGGGCCACCGACGAAGGGAGGACAGCACATGTACCTGATCACCGCCATCGACGCGACGTCTACGACGGCGCGCTTCCGCATGCCTGTCCTCGGTCAGAAGTGGGTCTCGGAAGCGTCCATCGAGACCCACGGCGTCGCAGGCGCTGTCCCGTTCGGCTTCGGCCTCGGCGTGGACACGCGGGCACCTTTCTCGGGTGCCAATGAGGGCGTTCGTGCTTGGAGTCCACCGGTCTAGGACAGACATGACCGGCTCCTCCAAGCCGCGGACCCCCACCGGGATCCGCGGCTTTTTCGTTTATCGGCACTCAACGAAACGGGAGGAGGTGAAAGATCATGACACTCAGCGTCCTCGACGCGTTGGTGGCGCATGACCTGCCGGGTGCACAGAGCCTGCCGTGCAGGTCCTACGACCCGGAGCTGTTCTTCGCGGAGTCGCCTGCCGACGTCGAGATGGCCAAGGCCTTGTGCCAGAACTGTCCGGTCCAGGCAGAATGCCTCGCCGGAGCCCTCGAACGCCGCGAGCCATGGGGGGTGTGGGGTGGTCAGCTGCTCGTTTCCGGAGCAGTCGTCGCCCGCAAACGGCCGAGAGGAAGGCCACGCAAGTGTGAGGCAGCAGCCTGACAGCACCGCCGACCTTCCGACCGACTGACAGAGAAAGCCAAGTAAGGAGCAGCACCGTGACAAAGACCAGCATCTTGACAAAGACCAGCACCTTGACAAAGACCAGCACCACCACAGACACGATCGCGAACAGGAGCCTCAACGTGAATCTCATGCAAGAAGAGCTGGCCCGCGCCCATATGGACGCGCGCCTGAAGCAGGCGCGCGAGCTGCGACGCAGCTACCAGCTGACCCGTTCCCGCAAGCTTGCCCGCCGGACCGAGCGCGCCACCCAGCAGGCCCGCCTGCTTCTCGCCCGCGCGCTGTGACGGCGACGCACAGCAACCAACCCAGGTAGTGCCCGGAGTCTCCTCACCACAGAGCCTCCGGGCACTACTGTCGCAAGATGACGACCTGCAACCTGTGCGGTAGCCGCCCGCCGGGTGACGCCGGTGACGCAGCCGACGCAGCTGAGGCGGGAGCCGAGAGCGGCGACGCCGGCGAGAGTGCTGCCCTGCCGATGACCTGGGTGACGTCAGTGGAGAACGGGGAGCGCAACGTCACCTGCCCCGCCTGCGCTCGCGAGCACCTCCGGAGCATCGAGGCCAAGCTCGACTCCCCCTGGTGGTAACCACCATCCGAGAGTTACCGTCCAACCATCCGAGAGTTACCGTCCAACCATCCGAGAGTTGCCGTCCGACCATCCGGTGCAGGTCAGCTGGCGTTGGGGACGAAACCAGGCAGGGAGTCGGCGAGGATCGCCGCGAACGGCGCCTTGGCCTCCAGCTGCGACAGCACGCCGATGCCGCCGAGCCAGACCCGGTGGATCAGCAGGAACTCCGGCGGAAGGTTGATCTTGAGCATCGTGGTGTAGCCGGGCTGGCGGGGGTCGTTGATCCGTGCGAACTGTCCCCGCATCCACTCCCGCGAGAACTGGAACGTCTCCGTTGCCGCCGGCTCGAGGAACGGGCCGAGGTAGAAGCGCAGGTCGTCGGGCTCGATCTGCACCGACGGCTTGATGAAACCGCTCGCCCGCAGACCGGCCAGCACCTCGTCGTAGTCGTTGCGCACGGCGTGCGTCATCATCGTGCCGATCACCTGAGGCAGCCCCCCGCCGGGCAGCCGGGCGACGGCCCCGTAGTCAACGACACCGATGCGGCCGTCGTGCAGGATGCGGAAGTTGCCCGGATGCGGGTCGGCGTGCAGCAGCCCGGCGCGGGCAGGCCCGGAGAACAGGAACCGCACATAGAGCTCGCCATACCTATCGCGGTCTGCCTGCTCTCCGTCGGCGATGAGCCGAGCCAGCGACCTGTCCGACTCGAGCCATTCGGAGATCAGCACCCGATCGGTGTGCATGACGACGTCGGGGACGGCGATATCGGGGTCGTCGCGGAATGCATCGGCAAACGTCTGCTGCGCGTTGGCTTCGAGTGCGTAGTCGAGCTCCTCGGCGACACGAGCCTGCAGCTCCGCCACGAGCGGCCCGATGTCGATGCCGGGAATCCACACGCCGACCAGCTTTGCCACCCGAGAGATCTGTCGGAGGTCGCTGGTCAGTGCCTCCCCGGCGCCGGGATACTGCAGCTTGACCGCGATTTCTCGCCCGTCGTGCCACCTGGCACGGTGTACCTGTCCGATCGACGCGGCAGCCGCTGGGTCGTCGTCGAAGCGCTGGAAGCTCTTACGCCAGTCGGCGCCGAGCTCACGGGCAAGCACCTGATGCACGACGATCGACGACATCGGCGGTGCCGCGTCCTGCAGCTTCGTCAGGGTCGCGCGGTACGGCGCGACGATGCCTTCGGGCAAGGCAGACTCGAAGACCGACAACGCCTGCCCGAACTTCATCGCCCCTCCCTTGAGCTCGCCGAGCACCTTGAACAGCTGCTCCGCGGTGCGCTGCTGCATCTGCGCAGTCACGGCGTCGGCCGGGGTGCCCCGAAGCCGCTTCCCGACGCCCCAGGTAGCCCGGCCCGCGTAGCCGAGAGGCAGTGAAGCCAAGCGGGCAGAGCGCACAACAGCCCGTTTGGGCAGATCGGTCATGCACCCATTGTCTCGTGTCCCGTTCGCCAGCCGCAGCCGCACTCCGGGTGTGGCGGGTAGGCGATCGTCTGCACCTCACCGAGGCCGTGTGGGATCTCGACCACGCTGTCGCAGCAGACGGGCAGCGCGCCGCTCCCCCAGAGGGCGATCTCCTGTGCGGCGTAGGCCGCCGTCGCGGCGATGAGCGACGGTGGGCAGGACGCCACCTTCGCTGGACCGCTCTGTGCGGCGGCGAGGAGCGTCGGCCAGCATGGGTCCAGCTGGGATCGGCTGAGGTCGACGCAGCGCAGACACGCAGTTCGGCCGGGTACGACGAAGGGCCCCACCAGACCGACCAGCTCGCGGACGCCGACACACAGGAAGGGCCTTCCCGAGCGCATCGCCTCGTCGGCAACGTCTCGAGAGGGCTCCTGATCCGCAGCGACAACCAGAAGCGTTGCGGCGTTGGCGTCCGGTGTCATCGGAAGCTGCTCCTGGGCAAGCAGGCCGGCGACGAGCCGGGCCACTTGTCCGGTGACAGGGACATGGACGAGCGCTGTCTGCCGCGACTTCAGGACGCCGCTGGCGGTGCTGCGCGGACCGGCGAGCAGCCAGAAGCCGGACCAGGTCGGGTCGGGCACGGCTGGCGGTCGGACGACCGCCTGGTCGACCAGCACCCCCGCGTCGAGGAGCGCCTCGAGTGCATGCCGGGCGTCGTCTGCTGGAACCCCTTGGGCGGTAGCCGCCAGGACCACACCGGCGATGTCGCGGAAACCGTCGACGGCGTCCAGGACGGCGCGGATGCTCGGTGAGGCCTGGACAGCGGCGACTCCTGGCCACTCGAGACCGAGCTGCAGGGTCCTCGGGTCGCGGCGCAGGACGTTCAGCCCCGGCCGAAGCATCGGTCGCACCCGGTGGCTCCTCTCGCTCGGACGGCCACCCGCCACGACAGGGACGTGGCCGGCTGAGGAACACCCTGCCAAAGATCCCTGCCACCGCCGGTTGACCGTCCACAGGTTCGCGGAGCCTGTGGGCGAACGCGCAACGAGGCGAGTCCCGTCTGCACGGGACCCGCCTCGTCCTCAGGGCTCGGTCAGGCCTTGCCGAGGATGCGGTTCAGGTTGGTGCCACACACGGGACACACCGCCTTGGCCATGCGGGTTCCCTTGTCGTTGACGCGCACCTCGCCACTGGCTTCTCGCTTGGCCTTGCACTTCACGCAGTAGAACTCACCGCTCCAGGTTTCCGCCATCACAGTCTCCTCTAAGTACGAGCGCCGGATGGTGGTGCCACCGAGCGCAAAATGTCGGTCGTCGGGTGCTCAGCTGAGCCTGGTTGAGCCGGCGGGTACGCCGACACGGCGCCACCATACGTGAGGCGGAGCCAGACTCCTAGGCGCCACGACTGCCACTGCGCTAGGACTCCGAACGCGCAACCAGGACCGCGGGGCCCGAAAATGTCAGCCGGACACCCCATCGCCCCCGGTGTCGTCGTCGTCGGTGTCGATGCTCAGACCTGCTGTTGCTGCCACGCCGTCGAGGAAACCGCGGGCGCGCTCGACCTGTGGATAGCCGTGCACCCAGGCCCAGAACGCCGGACCGTGGCCGGGCACCAGCAGGTGGGCCAGCTCATGCAGGACGACGTAGTCGATGACGTACGAGGGCATACCGCGGACACGCTCGGACACCCGGATGGTCTTGTCGGCAGGGGTGCAGGAACCCCATCGGGCGTTCTGGTTGCCGACCCACCGGACCGACGCCGGTTGTGCCCGGCCGTCGAGGAACTCCCGGGAGAGGCGGGCGGCTCGCAGCGCCAGCTCGGCGTCACTCGGCCGCCGTCGTCGCTCGGCGCGGACGACCCGGTCGACCAACTTGGCGACCCAGGCGTCCTCCTCGGCGGCGCTGAACCGGGCAGGAACCATCACCACGATCGCGTCCTTCCCACGGTATGCCGAGACGGTGCGAGTACGTCGCTTCGAGCGGCGTACCTCGACCCGAGGCGGCTCGGCGGCAGCTTCCATCGACCCAACGTAGCGGCGAGGGCGGACAGATCTGCGGCATGGGCACCGTGGCGACGGTCAGCGTCGCGTTGCCAGCGTGACGAGCTCCCGCAGCGGCTTCTCGAGGCTTTCCGGAAGGTCGGCACAGTCGAACCAGCGCACGTCGAGGGACTCCGAGCTGGTGACTGGAACGGCTTCGTCGCCGGCCTCCGCGACGTACCGGACGTCGAGATGATGCGAGGGCCGGACTGGACCGCAGCGCACCTCGTGGGCGCTGAGCTGCGCTGGCCCGTCCCCGACGAGAGCCAGTTCGCTGATCCCGGACTCCTCGGCGCCCTCGCGCAGCGCCGCGGCGGCCAGCCCGGCGTCGTCTTCCTCGCAGTGCCCACCGAACTGGACCCAGATCTCGTACTTACCGTGCAGGCTGAGCAGCACCCTGTCGCGCTTCGCGTTGACCACCAGCAGGCTTGCCGTCAGGTGGTCCGGGTGACAGTGACGGCTGAGCCCGTCCGGATGCTCACGCAGATGGGCGAGGTACGTCGCTTGCAGCCCCGTCTGGTGCTGGTCGGGGGGCACCCACCGGGTCAGCTCGGCGACTGCCTCGTCGTACAGGCTCATCGAGCGTTGTCGGGCCCTGGCGCTTCCTCACCGTCGGCCGGTCCGTCCGGTCCCTCCGGTCCCTCCGAGCCATTCGAGCCCTCCGAGCCATTCGAGCCATTCGAGCCCTCCGAGCCCTCCGAGCCCTCCGAGCCCTCGGCGCCCTCGGCGCCCTCGGCGTCGGCGTCAGTCGTGGTCTCCTCGATCATGGCGGCGATGGCGGCGTCGAACTCAGGCGACTCGGTGTCGATGGAGTCGGCCTCCTTGGTGCGTTGCGCATAGGACAGCGGGTCGTCGAGGTCGGCCGCGGTGGGCAGCAGCTCCTGATGGGCCCACACAGCGTCACGGGCTGCGCTGCCCTCGGCTGAGCGCAGGGCACCCCACAGGGTGGACGCATCGCGCAGCCGCCGGGGCCGCAGCTCGAGCCCGACCAAGGCCGCGAACGTCGCCTCCGCCGGGCCGCCGGTCGCACGACGACGGCGCATGGCCTCCCGCAGCGCCGCCGCCTGCGGCATGACCGTCGACGCCTGGCCGACAACCTCGTCGACCCAGCCCTCGACGAGTGCGAGCGCCGTCTCGAGACGCTGCAGCGCCGCAAGCTGGGTGGGGGACTGCTCGACTTCGAAGAGGCCGCCGTTGAGGGCTTCCTGGACGGCTTCCATGTTCGTCGGGTCGAGGGTGCCGATCGTGTTCTCGATGCGGCTCATGTCTATGGTGATGCCGCGTCCGTAGTCCTCGATCAGTGAGAAGAGGTAGTCACGAAGCCAGGGCGCATTGGCGTACAGGCGCTGGTGGGCGCACTCGCGCAGCACCACGTAGAGCAGGATGTCGGAGTCGTCGATCCCGAGCCCAGCGCCGAAGGCTGCCACGTTCGCGAGCACGACGGCAGGGGCGCCGGCCGATCCGACCGGGAAGCCGACGTCCGTCGCTGAGACCACCTCGCCGGACAGCTCGCCGATCGCCTGCCCGAGCTGCTGGCCGAACATGGCGCTGCCGATCTGCGTCAGCATCCCGATCATCGGTCCGGCCATCGCCTGCGCCTCCGACGGCAGAGCGGAGCCCATCGCCTTGATTACGCTGCCGGCGACCGGCTCGATGAGCCGCTGCCAGGCAGGCATGCTGTTCTCGACCCACTCGGCCCGGCTCCACGCGGTCACGGTGGTCGAGCCGGCCGGGAAGTCGGTGGCCTCGTCGAGCCAGTGCTCGGCAAGCTGCGCCACGTCGGCGAGCCTGCGCCGGTCCCCGTCGTCCGGGGACTTGTCGGTCTGCTGCGCTACGACCTGCCGGGCGAGGTCGCGAGCGAACTGCCAGTTGATGGTTCCCTCGTGCGGGGTGAACATCCGCTGGAGCTGGCCAAACATGTCCTGCAGGCCGGACATGTCACCGCTCGCCATGCTGCTGAACATCTGCTCGAACGGCGAGCCCGCGAAGGGGTTCGGCACCGCGGGTTCGCGGCCCTCGTCGTCTGGTTCCTGGGGAAGATCGGCCATACGTCCACGGTACTTGACGCTCGAGCCGGGATAGTGTCGCGCTGTGGTGGACGAGGTCATCCGGTTGGTCGGGATCAGCGCTGCTCCGCTCGACGTGGCAGCCGTCCACGACGTCGTACGGCGACCTGCCGCCGGTGCGATCGCCCTCTTCGTCGGGGTGGTTCGCGACCATGACGACGGCAAGGCGGTCACCGGTCTTGGTTATAGCGCCCATCCGAGCGCCGAGTCGGTCATGCGCGGCGTCGTCGACGACGTCATCGCCGGCCAGCCACTCGAGTCCGTGGCGGCTGTCCATCGCGTGGGGGACCTCGCGGTGGGGGACATCGCCATCATCGTGGCGGTTGGCTGCGGGCACCGGCGTCAGGCGTTCGACCTGTGCGAGCGGCTGGTCGACGAGATCAAGACCCGGGTACCGATCTGGAAGCACCAGGTCTTCACCGACGGCACCGAGGAGTGGGTCGGCACGCCGTAGCGAGGCCGGGAAGGCGCCCCGCCACGACGTACGCTGGGAAGCGGTTGACCGGTCGCGCGAAGGAGGTCTTGATGGTCGTTCTGTGGTGGCTGGTGCCGCCGCTGGTGGCGACCTGCCTTGCCATGGGATGGGCGGCCTGGGTGGGCCGCGAGCGGGACGAGGTCAAGCGCGACGACTCCGCGGCGGCGATGGCGCGGATGAAGCGCGCGATAGAGCGCCCGACGCCGCGCCGCGGCACGCCGGTCGCGTCAGCTCCGATCGAGCCGACGCACGGCGTTGCTCCGCGGGGGCTGTCTCGTCGCCCGGCGCCCGACGCACCCGCTTCGCGGTGACATCATCAAGACCATGAACCGCCGTTCCACCGCGCTCATCGTCGCAGCGGTGTGCCTCGTCGCGCTGTTCGGAGTGGCCTTCCTCGCGCCGATACCGTACGTCGTCATGTCGCCGGGGATAACGGAGAACACCCTAGGCGCCTTCGCGGGCAGGGCGGTCATCACGGTCAGCGGGCACAAGACCTACCCCACCAGCGGAAACCTGAACATGACGACCGTCTCGGTGACCAGTGCGGACTACAGCGTCCGGCTGCCACAGGTGCTGGCGGCTTGGTGGAGCTCGGACCAGATCGTGCTGCCGCGCGACGTCATCTATCCGCCGCAGGAGAGCGTGCAGCAGGTCCGGAAGCAGAACACCCAGGAGATGGTCGACAGCCAGTCCTCCGCCGTGCTTGCCGGCCTTGAAGAGGCGGGCATCCGGTCGTTCGCCGTCAAGGTCGTCAGAGTGCTGCCGGGGACGCCAGCCGCATCGGTGCTCATTCCGGGCGACCAGATCACGGCCGTCGACGGTCGGCCCGTCACGGACACCCAGGCGACGTCGGCAGCCGTCACGAGCATCGCGCCCGGCAGCACGGTCACGCTCGCCTTGCTCCGCTCCGGCGTGGCCAAGACCGTCCGGCTCACGACGGTGGCCTGGCCGAACCACGGATCGAAGTCGCGCATCGGTGTCCAGCTACGGGACGACGCCCCCTTCAAGGTCGACATCAACCTCGGGCAGGAGATCGGCGGCCCGAGCGCCGGGCTGATGTTCTCGCTGGCGATCTACGACAAGCTCACGCCGGGAGCGCTGACCGGTGGCAGGTTCATCGCGGGCACCGGGACCATCGACTCGGCCGGCACCGTCGGGGAGATCGGCGGCATCCAGCAGAAGATCGCCGGTGCCTACAACGCCGGAGCGAGGTATTTCCTCGTGCCTGCGCCGAACTGTGCGGAGGCTGCCGCATCTTCGCTTGCCGACAACGTCGAGCTGATCAAGGTGGACACCCTCGACCAAGCTGTCGACGCGCTGAAGGCGCTCGACTCGGGCGACCAGTCCGCCATCACGCGGTGTGGCTCTTGACGGCCGGCGGCGTGTGCGCATGACAGAGGTGAGAGCCGACGCCTTGTCGCTTCGCATTGCCGTCGTTGAGGTGGAGCACTACGTCGGAGACGACGGCTGGGACCAACCGGGGCGGCTCTTCGCGCTCGTGCCGACGGAGCACCTCCTCGAGGCGGAGCCGGACCTCGCGATGGAGCTCGGCGTGCACGCGAACACGGCCGAGCCGCTCACCCCGGTGGAGCAGGAGATCGATGTCAACGACCGGACTCTCGAGGAGCTGCTGGGCATGATCGCCTGGCCGCCTTCGGTCGTTGGGGTGTTGGCGGTGGTCGAGCGCGTCGTACTGCCACCGTCTGTGGAGGCCGACGTGCCGGGCGACGCGGAGCGCGCGATGGCCTTCGCGGCCGAGCACGCTGCCCGCGAGGACGTCCGGATCGTGGCTGGTGTGCTGCGGTCGGGGGAGGCGCACTGCGCGCTACGGCTCAGGTCCCGCGACAGTGATGAGAACCTCGTGCATGGTGAGGATCTGGTGCCGCAGCTCGTGACGGCGTTGCGCGACACGTTGGAGGAGGACGCCGGCGACGGCGGCAACCAGGATTGGGGTTCCGGTGAGTGACATCTTCGAGGCAGGGGAAGGCGCGACAGCCGTCCCTCCACGCCCGCGGCGGGTAGCCTCGCGCCGCCCACGGGCGCTGCTGCCGACGTTGGCGATCGTGGTGGCGCTCGTCGTACTGGGCACGCTCTTCGTCGAGATCTGGACGGACCGACTGTGGTACCAGTCGGTCGGGTACGGCTCCGTCTTCAGCAAGATCCTCTGGACGCGCATCGCGCTGTTCATGATCCTCGGCCTGCTCTTCTCCGGCGTGGTGGTGGGTAACGTCATCCTGGCCTACCGGATGCGCCCCATCCTGCTCAGCGACGGCTACCGGAACCCGACGATCGAGCGGTACCAGGACGCGGTGGACCCGTTCCGCCGTTGGATCCTGGTCGGACTGGGCCTGATGCTCTTCCTCTTCGCCGGGGCGAGCGCGAGCGGGCGCTGGAAGACGTTCATGCTGTGGCGCAACGGCGTGCCCTTCAACCAGCAGGACGTCTACTTCCACAAGGACATCGGGTTCTACGTGTTCGACTACCCGTGGTACCGGTACCTGCTCAGCTTCGCCTTCACCATCCTCGTGCTCAGCATCCTCGCGGCACTGGCGACGCACTACCTCTATGCGGCGATCAGGTTGCCGGCCAAACGGGACAAGGTGACGACCTCTGCGCAGGTCCACCTGTCGGTGCTGCTGGGGCTGTTCGTCGCGCTGAAGGCGGTGGCCTACTACCTCGACAGGTTCGGGCTGGCGTCACACGACGGGTCGCTGATCACCGGGATCACCTACACGGACGCGCACGCTGTGCTGCCGTCGAAGAACGCGTTGATGATCATCTCGATCATCTGTGCGCTGCTGTTCTTCGGCAACGTGGTGCGGCCCGGTTGGCTGCTGCCGCTGCTCGGCTTCGGCCTGCTGGTGTTGTCGGCGATCCTCATCGGCGGCATCTGGCCGCTGATCGTGCAACGCTTCCAGGTCAAGCCGTCGGAGCCGGACAAGGAAGGGCCGTACATCCAGAACAACATCATCGCGACCCGGAACGCGTACGACTTGAACAACGTGCAGGTCAGCCATTACCCCGGCGTCTCGGCGCTCACCGCGCAGCAGCTCAAGGGCGAGGCCGACGCCCTTCCCGGTGTGCGCGTGATCGACCCGCGCCTGGTGTCGGGGGCTTTCGTCCAGCTGCAGCAGATGCGCGGGTTCTACACCATGCCGCAGGTGCTCGATGTCGACCGCTACCAGCTCGGCACGGATCCGCTACCGCAGGACGTCATCGTCTCCGCCCGGGAGCTCAACCTGAACGGGTTGCCCGTCAGCCAGCGAAACTGGAACAACGACCACACCGTCTATACCCATGGCTACGGCATTGTCGCTGCCTACGCCAACAAGCGAGGGGTGCAAGGTCACCCGGTCTGGGCGGAGCGCAACCTTCCCGCCCGGGGTCAGCTCGGCTCCTTCCGCCAGCAGATCTACTTCGGCGAGAACGAGCCGGACTACTCGATCGTGGGTGCACCAGCGGGCACGCCGCCGGTGGAGCTGAACATCCCGCAGATCAGCGGCAGCGGCGCCGACCAGAGCTCGACCTACACGGGCAGCGGGGGAGTGGGGATCGGCTCGACGTTCCGCCAGCTCCTGTACTCGGCCAAGTTCTGGGACTCCTCGGTCGTGCTGTCGGAGCGGGTGAACTCCGACTCGCGGGTCATCTACGACCGGGACCCGCTGACGAGGGTCGAGAAGGTAGCGCCATGGCTGGCGATCGACGGGAACCCCTACCCGGCGGTCGTCGACGGTCATCTCCAGTGGATCATGGACGGCTTCACCACGTCGGCGAGCTACCCGATGTCGAACCTGATCAACCTGAACACGGCAACGAGCGACTCCCTCACGCCGGAGAACGCGGTAGCGGGCCAGCCCACTGACAAGATCAACTACATCCGGAACTCTGCCAAGGTGACCGTGGACGCCTACACGGGTGAGGTGAAGATCTATCAGTGGGACCAGTCGGACCCGATCCTGCAGACGTGGATGAAGGCTTTCCCGGGGGTCGTGTCGCCGAAGTCCGAGATCTCACCAGACCTGCTGGCGCATCTGCGCTATCCCGAGGATTTGTTCAAGGTGCAGCGCCAGGTGCTGTCGACGTACCACGTCCAACAGGCGTCAACGTTCTACAGCGGCTCCGGCAACTGGAGCGTCCCGGAGGATCCCACCGACATCACCAGCCACGAGTCGCAGCCGCCCTACTACATGACACTTCAGCTGCCCGGTGAAAGCCCGCAGTTCTCGCTCAGCAGCGTCTACGTGCCGAAGAGCCGCTCGAACCTCGCCAGCTTCATCTCGGTCAACGCCGATGCCTCGAGCCCCGACTTCGGCAAGATCTCCGTGCTGGAGCTGCCGAGCGACAACACCGTGGACGGTCCCGGTCAGATGTCGAACCAGCTGAACAACGACCCGGCGGTGACGCGGTCGCTGCTGCCGTACAGCAGGACCGGCACGAAGGTGCTAAGGGGCAACCTGCTCACTCTGCCGCTGGGCAACGAGATGCTCTACGCGCAGCCGGTGTACACCTATCGCGCCGGGACCGGCTCCTTCCCGATCCTGCAGTACGTCACGGTTGCCCTGGGCGACAAGATAGGCGTCGGCACGACGTTCGACCAGGCCATCGCACGGGCGCTGAACGTGACGACCACACCTCCCCCGACCGGTGGGGGGAACCCGCCCCCTGGCGGGAGCGGTGGAAACGGTGGCGGGAAGCAAAGCGTCGAGCAGAAAATCAGCACCTACCTCGCGAACGCGCAGGCTGCCTTTGCGCAGGCGCAACGCGACTTGCAGAGCGGGGACCTCGGCGCCTACCAGAAGGACAACGGGGACGGCGTGTTCTGGCTCAACAAGGCGGTGCAGCTGCGCAACCAGACCAACCTCGCCACGAGCCCGGCGTCCCCCTCGGGTCCGACGGGCTCAAAGTCCCCGACGGCTCCCGCGTCGCCCTCGGGATCGTCGCCCTGATCCTTCTTGGTTCGCGTGGCTGGGTCGAGAGTGCCCGAGGACCGCGACTTGATCCGCCAACGGGCCGCTTGTAGGGTTGTCCTTCGCTGCGCAAGCAGTCACCGCGGGGTGGAGCAGTTCGGTAGCTCGCTGGGCTCATAACCCAGAGGTCGCAGGTTCAAATCCTGCCCCCGCTACAGACAAAGCCGCAGGTCAGAGCCGGTTTGGTGGATCATCACCAAGCCGGCTCGACTATAGATTGTCAGCAGATTGTCAGCGGGTCTTCCCGCGCGTACTGTCCCGCCTCGACGATTGGTCAAGCTCTGCGACCGAAAGACGGACCGACCTCTTGGCAAATGAGCCCAGAGGTCATGCCAGATCGCGAGCAGGTCGTTCGAGCCGGAGAAACGACTCGCTCTTCCAGGCGTCCCGACTCCTGAGCCAAAACTGCCCAGGATATCGGTCTCTCGTCGAGCCATCATGGAGACAATTCCGTGGCCAGCTCGAACGGCGACAGGACCTGCAGGCGCTTCTCTTCGAATCGTCGAAGCACGGCGTCCTTGTCGAGGTACGCGACGTCGGGCTTGACCGCGGGGTTGAGCGGACCATGCACCGTGACGAGGTAGTTGCGACCGACGAACTGGTCGAGTTCGACATGGTGCATGTGGCCGCGGATCCCGGACAAGGTGTGTCTGCTGGTGATCCTCGGGGTCCGCGCCGATGGCACCAAGGAACTGGTCGCGTTGGCCGACGGGTTCCGCGAGTCCTCGCAGTCGTGGGCCGACCTGCTCCGCGACTGCCAGGGCCGCGGCATACGGGCCTCGGTCCTCGCGATCGGTGACGGTACGCTGGGGTTCTGGAAGGCGATCCGCGAGGTCTTCCCCGAGACCACGGAACAGCGCTGCTGGTTCCACGCGGAGGCAACGTTCTCGCGGCGCTGCCCAAGTCCGCCCAGCCCGGCGCCAAGGCGGCGTTCGCGGAGATGTGGGGCGCCGAAGACAAGGACCACCCACTGAAGGCCGCCAAGGCGTTCGCCGACCTCTACGGCGTCAAGTGGCCCAAGGCGGTCGCGAAGATCACCGAGCACCTCGACGTGCTGCTCGCGTTCTACGACTACCCCGCCGAGCACCGGATCCACCTGCGCACTACAAATCCCATCGAGTCGACCTTCGCCACCGTTCGGTTCCGGCAACGGGTCACCAAGGGGCCGGGCTCGAGGGCTGCCGGCGTGGCGATGGCATTCAAGCTCATCGAGTCCGCCCAGGAGCGGTGGCGTGCGCTCAACGCGCCCCACCCTGGTGGCGCTGGTCCGCGCCGGCGCGAGATTCAAGAAGGGCAAACTCGTCGAACGACCCAAGAAACCAGGAGGTGATCAGCAAGTCGCCTGACACGCCGATCCACAGGTCTTGACAATTCCTCATGCCAACGTTGTAGAGGGACGGAGATCGAAGCCGCGAAGTAGGTGCGATTCGCTGTCTCGAAGGCCAGGATTGCGGGGGCATGAGGGGCTCGCAGGCTCTGCAACTCAGTCATAGAGGCTCCACACCGACTACCGGCGACCGCTCAACACATTCCGATAAACCATCACCAGAGCGATCGGCCTCTACTTCTTCAGCCGCTCAGAATAGGGCTCATAGAACAAGGGCTATCCAGGTCTCGAATGAGAGCATGCGCGGCACACCGTGCTGGGCGGGCGACAGCCGCGCCAGACGAGAGGCACACCTTGGGCGAGATCGCCGTGGTGCTGGTTCGGTCGCCCTGGACCATGAGCCTGAGTCACGCAGCGACTGCGACATCCCGGTCGGTGCAGGTTCTACGATGCCCACCACGAGGCCGACGCCAAGCGCCGGGTTCGCCGTCGAGTGGCGATGCTGGAACCGCTATTCGTGAGTCTCGCCCAAGGCACCTCGAACTTCTCGTCGACAGCGACGAACTGCTCGGCCCCCTATCGCGCCTAGGTTCTCCCATCATGACGACACTGACCGATCTCCAGACCTGGATCGACCACCGCCTGCCCGAGTTGATCGACGAGCACGATGTCCCCGCCGCCGCGGTTGCCGTGTGCATCGGCGACGACGTGATCGACGCTGCGACAGGCCTGCTGAGCCTCGGCACCGGGGTGGAGGCGACGACTGACTCCGTCTTCCAGATCGGGTCGATCACCAAGGTCTGGACCGCCACTCTCGTGATGCAGCTGGTCGACGAAGGTCTGGTCGACCTCGACGAGCACGTCCAGCACTACGTGCCCGATTTCCGGGTCGCAGACTCAGAGGCCGCGGCGTCAATGACGGTCCGCCAACTGCTCTCGCACACAGCCGGTTTTGAAGGAGACATCTTTGACGACACCGGACCAGGTGACGACGCGCTGGCGAAACTGATCGCCCGGCTCGACGACGTCCCGCAGCTGTTCCCACCGGGCGAGATGTTCTCGTACAACAACGCTGGCTACTGCCTGCTCGGTCGCTTGGTCGAGGAGGTGCGCGAACGGCCGTTCGACGAGTGCCTGCGCACCCACCTGATCCGGCCGCTCGGACTGACCCACGCGGCCACTGGCCCCGCGGAGGCGATTCTCTTCCGGGCCGCCGTCGGGCATGTTCGTCCGGACCCGGAAACCGACCAGCAGCCCGCGCCCTTCTGGGCGATGGCGCACTCGAACGCGCCCGCCGGGTCGATGCTGTCGATGCGGGCCCGTGACCTGGTGGCCTTCGCCCGAATGCACATGAGGTCCGGACAGGCGAGCGACGGAACATCGGTACTGGGCGCGGACGCGGTCGCCCTCATGCAGAAGGAGCATGTCCGGCTCCCTGACCTGCGGGTCCTGGGTGCGGCCTGGGGCCTGGGCTGGGAGCTGTTCGACGGCCCAGGACCGGCACTCATCGGGCACGACGGCAACACCGTCGGGCAGGCCGCGTTCCTTCGCGTCGTTCCCGAGCTCGGCGTCGCGGTCGCACTGCTCACCAATGGCGGCAACCCCTACGGGATTTATCGCGACCTCTTCGGTCACGTCCTCACCGAGCTGGCAGAGATCGAGCTGCCTCCGCTGCCGGTGCCCGCTGCCGATCCGCCCGCCGTGGAGGCGGCACCGTATCTCGGCACGTACGCGAACAGGGTCGCCGACATCAGCGTCAGCCTGGACGAAGATGGTCGCATCTGGTCCAAGATCACCCCGAAGGGTGCCGCCGTCGAGCTCGGCGAAGAACCCGAGCGCACCGAGCTCGTCGGCTTCGGGGATGACGTGCTCATCCCGACCGAGCCGACCAACGGCCTCCATATTCCCCATGCCTTCCTCGGCGACGACGGCACCGGGCGCAAGGCTTATCTGCACATCGGTCGGGCCGTGCCGCGGGTGCCGGAAGTGCCGACCACCTGACGCGGCGGCCGTATCCAACCGATGCCGTCGCAGCCCTGACCGTTACCACCCTGAGACCTAGCGCGGTGCAGTTCGACGAGCCGGGACGGTGGCGCTCATGGAAACGCACCAATACACCGGCCACGAGGTCCGGCAGGCTTGCTCGAAACTTCTATAGGAGGCCTCAATGAGGAGATTCATCGGAGCGGTGGCGGGGTTCGGCCTTGCCGCGGCGATGCTGGGGGCTTGCGGTGGCAAAGACAGCACCAACGGCGATGCCGGCTCGACGAGCGCACCCGAGTACGTCGACGGGGCGGCGTTCACGATGGCGATCACGTCGGATCCCGGCAGCCTCGACCCCCAGCTGTCCGCCAGTTCGATCGTCGGCCAGCTGTCCGCCTTCGCCTACGACA
>JBBQKY010000012.1:0-27129 GCA_038327385.1 Propionibacteriales bacterium | reverse complement strand
TCACCGAGCATGTCTCCGTGGTCGCTGGTCAGGATCACCACTGTGTTGTCCAGCCGGCCGCTCTCGCGTAGCAGGGTGAGCAGCCTGTCGATGTGGTTGTCGACGTACGAGATCGCCCCGTAGTAGGCGCGGCGGGCGGCTCGTACCTGGTCCGGCGTGATCCGCAAGCCCTCCATCGCGCACATGTGGCGCAGCCGGCGCTCGTGCGGGTGGGCGGCCGCCTCGTCGTACCCGAACTGAGGAATCGGGATGTCGTCGTCGCGGTACATGTCCCACCACCGTTGGGAGATCGCGTACGGGTCGTGCGGGTGGCTGAAGGAGACGACGAAGCAGAACGGCCGTTCGTCGTTGGAGCGGAGGTGGCCGAACAGTGCCCGCTCCGCCGAGAACGCCACCTCGTCGTCGAAGTCCAGCTGGTTCGACCGCACGCATGGGCCGGCGTCGACGACCGACGACATGTCGTGGTACCAGTGCGGACGGTCGAGCGGCCGCTCCCAGTCGGGCGTCCAGCCGAAGTCAGCGGGATAGATGTCTGTCGTGAGCCGTTCCTCGAACCCATGCAGCTGGTCGGGTCCGCAGAAATGCATCTTGCCCGACAACACCGTCCGGTACCCGGCGTCGCGTAGGTAGTGGGCGAACGTCGGGATCTCGGAGGCGAACTCTGCTGCGTTGTCATAGGCATGAGTGCGGGACGGCAGCAGGCCCGTCATCAGTGACGCCCGCGCCGGTGAGCACAGCGGGCTGGCGGTGTAGGCGTTGTCGAAGACGACCCCGCTGTCAGCAAGCTGGGACATCGCCGGCGCCCGGGTGACCGGTTGGCCGTGGAAGGGCAGCGCGCTCGGAGCCAGCTGGTCGGCCAGCAGGATCAGCACATCGGGCTTCCGGGGCCGACTCATGGCAGGGACCTCTCGGCTCGGGAGTCTTGGATCAGCTCGGGAGTCTCTGCTCGCTGTGGGTAGCCTCCGCCGTCGCCAGCTCGAGCGAAGGAGTGTTGGCGATCAGCTGCCGGGTGTACGGCTGTTGCGGATCGGCGAGCATCCGGGCAGTGTCGCCGTACTCCACGATGTTCCCCTCCGACAGCACCGCCACCTTCTGCGCGATGGAGCGCACCAGCGGCAGGTTGTGGGTCACGAAGATCATGGACAGGCCGAGGTCACGTTGCAACTGGCCCAACAGCTCGACGATCGCCGCCTGCACACTCACGTCGAGCGCGGACGTGACCTCGTCGCACACCAGGATCGACGGCGAGGAGATCAACGCGCGGGCTATCGCGACGCGCTGGCGTTCACCGCCGGAGAGCTGGTCGGGATACCGCCGGGCGTAGGTCGCCGACAGCGACACCTTCTCCAGCATCTCTCCCACCAGCATCTCGGCGTCGCGGCCCTTGGCAATGTCGAAGACCGCCAACGGCTGTCCCACGGTCTCGCCGATGGTCTTGCGCGGGTTCAGCGAGCCGTACGGGTTCTGGAAGATGTACTGGATCTGGCGGCGCGACTCCATCCCGCGCGACCTCGCCGACGTCTCCAGCTCGTCGCCACCGAGCCGGATGCTGCCGGTCCAGTCGCGGTGCAGACCGGCTATCGAGCGGGCGGTCGTGGTCTTGCCGGACCCCGACTCCCCGACGATCGCGAGGCACTCGTGGTGCTCGAGCTGCAGGCTGATCGAGTGCAGCACCTCGATCTTTCCGTAGCGGGCCACCACGTTCTCGAGCGTCAGCACGGCGGAGTCGGCGTCACCCGGTGCGACGTCGAGCGGGTTACCGGGCTTCGCCTGCTGCTGGGTCACCACCTCCAGTGCGCGGATGCAACGAGCGCTGTGTACCGGCCCGACCGCAATCAGCGGCGGGACCTCCTTGTCGCACTCCGGGATGTGCATCGTGCACCGCGGCGCGAAGGCGCATCCCGGGGGAGGCCGGCTCGGTGACGGTGCGTGCCCGGGAATACCGAGCAGGCTCCTGCCACCGGTGAGTCGCGGGATCGCGCCGACCAGCCGGCGCGTGTACGGGTGAGCCGAGGACTCGAACAGCTCCTCCGCGAGGCCGAGCTCGACGATCCGCCCGGAGTACATGACGGCGACCCGGCGGGCCAGTGCCGCGACCACGGCCAGGTCGTGGCTGACATAGAGCGCAGCGACCTGGTGCGCTGCAGCGAGCTCGCGCACCGTCGACAGCACCGTCGCCTGCGTGGTGACGTCGAGGCCGGTGGTCGGCTCGTCAAGGACGATGAGCCGGGGGCGGTTCGCGAACGCCATGGCCAGACCGACCCGCTGTTGCTGACCACCCGAGAGCTCGTGTGGGTAGCGGCGCAGGTACGACGGGTCGTCCGACAGGGCAACCTCGCGCATCATCTCGGCGATGCGCTCGTCGTGGTTGCTGCCACGACCCGAGCTGTGCGCCTCCAGAACCTCGCGAAGCTGCAGGCCAATCCGCAGTGCCGGGTTGAGCGACGACGCCGGGTCCTGAGGGACGTACGACACGAGAGAGCCGCGGAGCCGGCGCAGCTCGTCCTCGTCGAGGCTGAGGATGTCCTCGTCGCCGAGCATCACCGTGCCGCCGGTGATGCGGAGTCCGCGCCGGGCATGCCCGAGAAGAGCGAGCCCGACGGTGGTCTTGCCGGATCCTGACTCGCCGACCACCCCGAGCACCTCGCCGGGGGCGATCTCGAACGACACGTCCTTCACAACGGGCACGCGGCCGGAGGTCGTCGCGATCTGCAGGTCGTGGACACTCACCGCCACCGTGGCGACCGCCGCCTCCTCACGGGCCACGCTCATTCGTCATCCCGTTCGCGGTCGATGCCAGCGGCGGTGCGGGCGATTCCGTCCCCGAAGAGGCCGGTGCCCATCGTGAGCAGGGCGATGGCGATGATCGGTGTCAAGGCGCCCCAAGGCTGAGTCGACAGGGCGATCTGGTTTTCCTTGATCATGGTTCCCCAGTTTGCCCCGTTCGGGTCGGGCGAGAGCCCGAGGAACGCTAGAGCTGCGATGACCCCGATCGAGTAGGTCAGCCGCAGGCTCGCCTCGACCATCATCGGCCCGAGGATGTTCGGGAGCAGCTCGCCGGTGAGGATCCGCACGCGCGACAGTCCCATCGACTCGGTCGCCGCCACGAAGTCGCGCTCGACGACCGGTTGTGCTGCGCCACGTGTGACGCGCGCGACGCGTGGCGCGGTGGTCAGCGCGATAGCCGCGATGATCACCCCAGCGTTCGCGCCTACCAGGCTGACCGCCACCAACGCGAGCATGATCTGCGGGAAGGCCATGATCACGTCCATCGCCCGCATCAGGACGTCGTCGAGAGCGTTGCGGGCGTACGCCGCCACCAGGCCGATCGCGACGCCGAAGACGAGACCGATCGCGGTGGAGACGAAGGCCATGACGAGGATGCTTCGACCGCCGTACAGGAAGCGGCTCAGCACGTCCTGGCCGAGATAGTCGGTGCCGAGCAGCCCCGCGTCGCCGCCGGGCGGGGAGTTCGGAATAGCCACGAACTCGTCAGCCGCGTGTGGGGCGAGGTAGGGACCAACGATCGCGACGACCACCAGGAGCAGCACCAAGAAGGCACCGATCCTGGTCCGCCACAGCCGCATGGCGCGGGCGACGAGGGTGGTCGAGCGTCCCGAGGGCGTGGGTGTCCCCACGCCCTCAGCCAGCGCCGGCGCCTGCTCTGTCTGGCTCACAGTCGAGTCCGGAGACGGGGCGTCACGAGAATTGTCGCGACATCGGCGAGCAGGTTGAGCACGACGTAGACTCCGGCGATGAGCATTGCCAGCGCCTGCACCACCGGGAGGTCGTGGTTGACCACGGCGTCCTGCAGGGCGCTTCCGATGCCGGAGTAGTTGAACACGTACTCCACCACGACGACACCGCCGGCCAGGTACGCGAGGTTGATGGCGATCACCTGGAAGACCGGACCGATCGCGTTCGGCAGCGCGTGCCTGACCAGAACGGTCCGCTCAGGCAGGCCCTTGAGCCGCGCCATCTCGACGTAGTCGCTCTCCAGGACCTCGACCATCGATGCACGCATGATGCGGGCGACGTACGGTGCGACCACGATGACCAGCGTCGCCACAGGAAGAACGAGCCCCGTCGGCACCTGCCACGGACGCTCTCCGGGCGCGATCGTGGTGACCGCCGGCAGCACGTGAAGAACCGTGGTCGCGAACAGGATCACCAACAGCACCGCGACCACGAACTCCGGCAGCGACGCCAGGACCAGCATGAGGTTCGAGCTCACGGTGTCGAACGCCTTCTCCCGTCGCAGCGCCGCCCAGGACCCGATCGCGATCGACAGCGGGATGGATATGACCGCTGCGCACAGGACGAGTACCGAGGAGTTCACCAGCCGGGAGCCCAGCAGCTTGCTGACCGGCTCCTGCGCGGCGAGTGAGTTGCCCAGGTCGCCGTGCAGCAACCCACCCACCCAGCTCAAGTACTGGCCGACGACCGACTGGTCGAGGTTCAGCGTCGTGCGCAACGCCGCCAGGCGTGCCGGCGTGGCATCGCGGCCCAAGATGGCGCGCGCCGGGTCACCAAGCGCCTGGGTCGCGACGAACACCAGGACCGACACGAGGAAGAGCACGAGCACACCGAGCAGCAGCCGGCGGATGATGAAAGCTGCGATGCCTCCGTGTCGCAACCAGGTCATCTGCAGGCCCCGCGAGTCAGCCGAACCAGATAGTGCGGTACCCGTGACCGAAGGAGTCCAGGTTCAGCGTCCCCTTGCTGGGTACCAGCCCCTGAACCTTCGGTGAGTAGCCGTCGATGAGGCTGCCGAAGAACGGAATGATGTAGCCGCCGGAGTCGTACTCGAGCTTCTGCATCTCGTGCTCCAGCTCGATCCGCTTGGAGCTGTCGGTCGCGGCCAGCGCCTGCTGGTACAGCGAGGCGAAGTTCGACCCCTCGCCCGACTTCGGCGGCCAGTGGGTCTCGTTGTACGGCGACGTGGGCAACGAGCCCTGCTGCACCTGGTTGAGGTACCCCCGGGTGCCCCAGAAGTCGACGGAGAACGCGAGCTTCAGGTACGCGTCGCCGTAGTAGTTGGGGTCGTTCTTGACGTTGATCGTGACGTCGGCACCCTTCGCCTGCGTGGCGAACACGGTCGCCAGGGACACCATCCCCGCGGCCCCGTTGGTGGTGTGCAGGTCGACGGTGAGGCCTTCCTTGCCGGCCGCCTTGAGCAGCGACTTGGCCTGGGCGAAATCCTGCTGACGCTGCGGTAGGGAGTGGTCGTACCCGTCGTCGAACGGCGAGTAGAGGTCGTTGGCGACGAACCCGTAGCCCGACGCGATCTGGTCGACCATCCCCTGCCGGTCGACCATGAGCCGCATGGCTTGCCGGACTCGGACGTCGTCGAACGGCGGCATGTCGATGGCCATGCAGAGCGGCACCCAGCCGCCGGTCTTGGAGATCAGCGCACTCAGCTGGTGGGATTGGAGCACCTGGACCTGCGACGCCGGCAGGTCGGTCATGGCGTCGATCTGGCCCCCGAGCAGGGCGTTCACCTGCGCTGTCGAGTCGGCGAAGTCGACGACCGTCACGGTGTCGAAGTACGGCTGCCCGGAGCGCCAGTAGTTCGGGTTGCGCTCGCTGACGCTCTGCTGACCTGGGCTGAAGCTCTTGAGCTTGTAGGGACCGGTGCCGATCTGCGGTGCGGGATACGCCTTGTAGCCCACCGGGACGATGCCGAACGTATAGCTCGCGAGGGTTTGCGGGATGGTCGAGTCGGCCGTCTTGAGCGGCAGGCGAACCGTGTAGTCGTCCATCTTCTTGAGGCCGGCTACGTCCATCGATGCGGTGGCCGCGAACCCGGTCAGGCCGTTCTTCTGGGTGCCGATCCGCTGCAGCGAGTAGATGACGTCGTCGGCGGTCATCGTCTTGCCGTCCTGGAACTCGACACCCTTGCGCAGCTTGATGGTGTACTGCGTCGAAGTGTCTGCTGTCACGCTCTCCGCGAGGCCCTCGTTGGTCAGCTGGTAGTCGTCGTCGAAGGTCAGGAGCGTCTCGAAGGCGCTGACGAGGCGGGCCTGGTCGGGCTTCGTGGTGATGTTCTGGCCGTCGAAGATGTCCTTCGACCCGCCACCGGTGACACCCAGACGGAAGTTGCCACCTCGTTTGGGCTTGCCTGTCGTCGTCGGTTGAGTCGTCGACGTGCTGCTGCTGCTGCCGCACGCGACCAGGCCGCTCGACGTGGCGGCGACCCCCGCCGCTCCGACGAGGAACTGACGGCGGGTGAGGTTGCGGCCGAGCACGGGGCGCACAAAGGCGCTGCCGTAACGGATGGCGTGCTCGCTCTCGGCGCCGTGTTCTGCTGGCGTACCCGATTCACTCATGCGGCGGCCCCTCAGCCTCAATCATTCGCTGCACCGACCCGTGAGAACGGTGCCACCCAGCGATTCCAGTTCATTCACATCGCGAGACGTACGCTCACGCATTTTGGTCGCGCTGTCAACACTTTCGCTCGGCGGTTTATCAGAACGTTGCAGTGGGACAGGTACTCGGCAGCGAGCTGAAGGTCTAGATTGCGTGCAGGTTCCATGCGGCCCACGCCCGAAGGAGCAGCCGATGCCTGCATCCACGACCACCACCACTCCTCTGACATCGCAAAGCTTGGACCTGTTCGACCGCCACCTTGCCGTCCCCGTCGGCGACGAGGTGCTGCGTTTTCATTACGTGTGGTTGCGCGACAACTGCTGGTGCAGCGAGTGCAAGGTGGCTCAGACCAAGGAACGGAAGCTCTTCACGCCTGACATCCCAGCCGAGATCGCACCCATGTCCGCGTCGCTCGACAGCGACGGCACGCTGCACATCTACTGGAGCGACAAGCACCTCTCCCTCTACTCGGCGAATTGGCTGCGCATCCACGACTACTCCGAGCGGGCGCGCGCCGGCCGGCGGCACGAGCCAACACTGTGGGACGCGAGTCTCGACCCGATACCGGCCTTCGAGCACGAAGCAGTCGTCGGGACCGGCGAAGGCCAGCTCGACTACCTCGACGCGATACGGGACTACGGCGTCGCCATCGTCCACAACACCCCTACGGTCCCGGGGCACGTCGAGCGCTTCGCGGAGGCGATCGGGCACGTCCGTGAGACGGCGTTCGAGCGCATTCACAACGTCCAGCACGACCCAACCGGCTACAGCGTTGCCCACACGCCCATGGAGCTGAAACCGCACACCGACCTGCCCAGCTACCACTGGCCGCCGAGCATCCAGCTGCTTCACTTCCTTGTCAACGAGGCCACCGGCGGCGAAAGCACTCTCACCGACGGATGGGCGGTCTTGGCCGATCTTCGCGCCGAGGACCCCCACGCGTTCGAGACGCTGTGCCGGGTTCCGATCCCCTTCCAGGTGTTCAGCGAAGACGAGGACACCTTCGCCACCGCCCCGATGATCCAGCTCGACAGCGAAGGACAGGTCCGGACCTTCCGCTTCTCCAACCAGCTGGCTCAGCCGCTCGACACGAGCTTCGAGGACGTGGAGGCGTTCTACGCGGCGTACCGCAAGCTCGGCATGATGATCGCCAGCACTCGGTACACGACCAGCTTCAAGACGGCGACCGGAGACCTGGTCACCGTGCACGGACACCGCGTGCTGCATGGGCGGTTGTCGTTCGACCCCACCAGCGGCGCACGCCACCTACAGGACGTCTACATGGAGTACGACGACCTGATGGCCCTGTCAGCTTTGATGGTCCACCAGTCGGATGCGGTAGCGGCGCCGCAGGGGGATGACGAACCACGAGAAGACGTAGACGGACGTTCCCACCGCGGCTGCGACGGTGCCGGCGAGGTCTCCGAACAACACGCTGACCACCATCAGCACCGCCATGGTCATGGCGAACGCGACACAACACATGCCAGCCAACGTCAAACGGTGCGCCGCCCGGACGAGGTACCCCTTCTCGCGCCGGCGGAACAGGATCCGGTGCAGCGCGGCAGGGGCCATCAGCAGCGCACTCGCAGTGGCGGCGCCGAGCAGGGTGATGAGGTACTCGACCTTCTGGAAGGTAGTCACGCTGCCGAAGCGAGCAGCAAACGGCACCGTCAGGAGGAACGCGAACAGCACCTGCACGCCCGTCTGCATGACCCGAAGCTCGCTCACCAGCTCCACGAGATTGCGGTCGAGGCGCTGCAGCTCCGTCTCCCCCCGCTCGCGCCGACTCCACTCGTCGTCGTGGCTCCAGACGTTCACCATGTCGTGAGCGTACGTCTGCGGAGGCCGCAACAGTGAGTGGACGTGAACGCCACCACGTGGAGGTGCCTGCCCCTCTCGGCCTCAGCTGGCCGGAATCGCCAAAGGCGCTGCAGACACGTGTCGCAGGAGCTGGTCGGGAGATGGACCTCGACGAGTTCCTGGCGGTGACGTCGAGCACCTCCCTTGTCGTGCTCGTCGAGGGGGTCCTGGTGAACGAGCGGTACTTCGGGGGCACGACGGTCGATGATCGGCTGCTGGGAAACTCTGCAACCAAGTCGGTCCTGGCGCTGCTGACAGGTGTTGCCGTAGGCCAGCAGGCTCTGCATACCATCGACGCGCCGGTCTGCGACTACGTCCCCGAACTGCTCGGCAGCGGCTACGACCGAGTCACCGTCCGTCACCTCCTGACGATGACGAGCGGTGTGGACTGGGTGGAGGACTACCATGACCCGACCAGTCCGGCGTCACGGATGCTCGCGCGCTGGCGCAACGGCGACGGAGGGCTACGGGACTCCCTGATGACCATTGGTGGACGCCATCCGCCCGGAACGCGCTATGCGTACTGCAGTGCCGACTCGTTGATCCTTGACTGGGTGAGGGAACGCGCGACTCGCAAGACGTTCCCTGAGGCGCTCGGTGACCTCTGGCAGGTCGTCGGCGCCGAACGGCCCGCAGTGGTGGGTCTCGATGCGCCCCTCGCGGAGGGCGGAGTAGCGATGGCGGCCGGGGCGCTCGCCGCGACGGCACGGGACTGGGCCCGGCTCGGCGTGCTTCAAGTGGACGGCTGCTGGAACGGCCGGCAGGTCATCGACCCGCAATGGGTGACGGCCAGCAGCCGGCCGGAACGCCCGTTCCTGCTACCTGGGCGACTGCCCAGCACGATCACGACGCACGCCGGCTTCGGATACCACTGGTGGCCCCTCGACGAGCACGGTAGTCGGGTCATGGCCGACGGCATGCGAGGCCAGTTCGTCTACGTCGACCGACCACGTCGCACGGTGGTCGTGAAGACGTCGGCCTGGCCCTACCAGGATCCGTGGTGGGACCGGCAGTGCCGAGACCTGTGCTATCTCGGCCTCCCGGCGATCGCCGATGCCGCGGCTACGCCGGCATGAACGGCGCGTTCCCCCTCCTGACGCTGGACCGAACGCTGGTTCCAGCCGCCGTCCTCCGACAAGGCACGGCGGGGGCTTATCGCGCCATCGGCGGTGGTCCCGGCGAGCCGCACGTCGTACGCACGGAGCTGGCGGGTGCACCACCGGACGGCACCTCCAGAGAGCCTCGCCCGCTGCTGGCCTTCGCGCACGCCACCGACCTTCAGCTGGCCGACGTCCAGTCACCTGGCCGGTTCGAGTTCTGCAACCAGTACGTGGACGACCCGAGGTTCAACCACCTGGTCCCCATGCACCGACCCCAGGAAGCTCTCGCCGCACGCGCCGCACAGGCGATGGTGCGCACGCTGAACTCCGTTAACCACGGGCCGCGGAGCGGGGCTGACATCGAGCTCGTGATCACCACCGGGGACGCGATCGACAACGCCCAGTGGAACGAGCTGCGGATGTTCCTCGCCCTGCTCGAAGGCGGCCTCGTCCGGCCGGGCTCGGGAGGTCTGCGCTATGAGGGCGTCCAGTCTCTCGAGTGGGGCGACGACAGCTTCTGGCGCCCGGACGGAGACGGGGCAGGCGACTCCGACTGGTACCAGCAGCGCTATGGGTTTCCCCACCTACCCGGTCTGCTCGAGCGGGCGCTCACCGAGTTCCACTCGAGCGGGCTACGGCTGCCCTGGCTTGCCTGCTTCGGGAACCACGAGGCTCTGGTCCAGGGGCTGGGGAGAGTGACGGAGCCACTGCGGCAGCACCTGGTGGGCGCGAGCAAACCGACGGGCTCCTTGACCGACCTCGACCTCGACGCGCTGCACGACGTGTTCATCAAGTCCCCTGAGAGCTTCCTGTCCGGTCCGCAGCGCTCGGTGACCGCAGATCCCGACCGACGCGCGGTGGGTCGAGCCGAGTTCGTCGACGCACACTTCTCGCCGCTGTCCCGCCCGTTCGGTCACGGCTTCACGGCGGAGAACCGCCGGTCCGGTACGGCCTACTACGTGCATGATGTCGGCGCGGTGCGGCTGATCTGCCTCGACACCACCTCCGCGGCGGGTGCCGCAGATGGGTGTCTCGAGGAGGGCCAGGCTCGATGGCTTCAGGAGCGGCTGGAGGAGGTGCACTCCCATCGCCTGACCGCGGAGGGGACAACGGTCGCCACCGGACAGAGCGACCGGTTGGTCGTGCTGTTCTCCCATCACGGCGTCGACACGATGACCAACACACGCTGGCTGCCGACGGATCCCAGGGGGCCACGAGTGGTTGGCAGCCGTGAGCTGACGGACCTGCTCCATTGCTACGGCAATGTCGTTGCCTGGGTCAACGGGCACGCGCACCGAAACCGCGCAACCCCACGGCCCGACCCGTTGGGCCGGAGCGGAGGCTTCTGGGAGATCACCTCATCTGCGTTGATGGACTGGCCGTGTCAGACCAGGCTGGTGGAGCTGCTCGACAACCGTGACGGCACACTCTCGATCGTCTGCACCATGGTCGACCACGACGGCGCTGTGCGACCTGACCGGGGCGGGCCGCGGACCGGCCGGTGGCTCGCCGGCCTGCACCGTGAGCTGGCCGGAAACGAGCCGTGGCGCGGTTTCAGCTCGCGAGCCCGCGGGGAGCTCACCGACCGGAACGTCGACCTGCGGCTGCCGGCGCCGTTCCCGCTGCGATGAGCTCCCAGCTCATGCCGCGATGGTCACCATGACCGGCCCGCCGACTGAGGCAGGCTCGCCGGCCGAGGGAGCCCAGTCCGGTCGGGTCCAGTCGGTCGACCGTGCGCTCAGGCTGCTCGACGGCGTGGCTGCCGCTTCCCCGCGGGGCGCAACCGTGGCGGAGCTCGCCGCACAGTGCGGCCTCAACCGGGCGACCGCCTGGCGGCTGCTGGGCACGATGGAGGCGCATCGGCTCGTCGAGCGCGACCCGACCACCAACCGGTACCAGGTCGGCTTCGCGTTGATCAGGATGTCGGCCGCCGCCGGCCACGACGGTCTGGTGCGAAGGACCCGTCCCATCCTCGAGCGGGTATGTGCGCAGACCGGCGAGACCGCCGACCTAGCGGTAGCCGGGCTGCACGGGGTGACCTATGTGGGTGAGGTGGCGCCTCCTTCCGTGCTCGCGGTCAGCTGGCTCGCGCGCGAGGTGCCGCTGCACGCGACCTCCACCGGTAAGGCATTTCTCGCCTGGCTTCCCCGGGAAGAGGCGCTCGGGTTGCTCGAGATGCCCCTTCGGGGCTTTACCGACACCACGGTGACAGACCCCGCGCGGCTGCTCGAGGAGCTGATCGAGACCCGTGCGCGCGGCTATGCGGAATGCGCTGGGGAGCTCGAACCGACGTTGTACGGCGTGTCGGCGCCGGTACTGAACACGACGGAAGGCAGACCTCTGGCGGTGTTCAGCATCTGGGGCCCAGCGAACCGAGTGCCCGTCTCACGTTTCGCCGCGCTGGGGCTCGTCGCGATCCAGGCGGCAGCCGACGTCCGCGCCACCATGACAGCCTGAAGGCCCGCTCACCGGGGTCAACCGCCGGACGTGGTTAGGCGGTCAGCCTTGACAACCGAGTCGATCAGGAGAACCGTTCACATGGTGCGGCATCCGCTCGCATGACGCAAAGTTGCAAGGGACATATCGACCACCGACGGTCCGCAGGAGGGCCAGCATGGCGCAAGCTCACAAAGTCATCATCACCTGCGCGGTGACGGGATCCGGACACACGCCGACGATGTCGCCGTACCTTCCCTACACGGTGGAGGACGTGGTGAGTCAGTCCGTGGCGGCGGTCCAAGCCGGCGCGTCCGTCATCCACCTGCATGCCCGCGACCCGAGGGACGGTAGTCCGACAGCGGACCCGGCGATCTTCCTCGAGTACCTCAAGGCGATCAAGGACTCCACCAACGCGGTCGTGAGCATCACGAGCGGCGGCGGCACCGGCATGTCGGTGGCCGACCGGCTCCGGGTGATCTATGAGACGAAGCCCGAGTTGTGCACGCTGAACCTCGGCACCTTCAACTACGGAAGCTTCCCGATGATCCCCAAGTACGAGGGCACGTGGAAGTTCGACTGGGAAGAGCCGTACCTGGAGAGCACAAGGGTAGAGCCGTTCGTCAGCACGTTCGCGGACATCGAACACATGCTCACCGAGGTTCGCCGGCAGACGGGGGCGCGTTTCGAGTACGAGGCATACGACGTCGGCCATCTCTACACGCTTGCCTACTACCTCGAGGCCGGGCTCGTGGAGCCGCCGATCTTTTTGCAGACGATCATGGGAGTCATGGGCGGCATCGGCGCCGAGGTGGAGCATCTCGTGCACATGAAGTCCACGGCAGACCGGCTGCTCGGCGACTCCTATGAGTGGTCGGTCCTCGGAGCTGGCAGGCACCAGTTCAACATGATCACGGTCTCGGCCGTGATGGGCTCGCACGTGCGGGTCGGCCTGGAGGACGGTCTCTTCATCGGCCGGGGGCGGCTGGCGGAGTCGAACGCGGAACAGGTCGCGAAGATCAGCCGGATCTTGGCGGAGCTCTCGCTGGAGGTTGCCACGCCGGAGGACACCCGCAGGATCCTGGGGCTCAAGGGCCTCGACCAGGTTGGCTGGTGAGCTCTGAGGGACGCCCCGCGCCGGATGCCGTAGACACCGTTGCCGTCATCGGCACGGGCGTCATCGGTGGCGGCTGGGCAGCCCACTTCCTACGCATGGGGTACGACGTCGTGGCGTGGGACCCCGCGGCGGACGCAGCAGAGCGGCTCTCGAGGCTGCTGGCCACCGCCTGGCCTGCGCTCGAGCGCCTCGGACTGCGTGGGGGTGCCAGCCGTAAGCGACTGCGATTCGCCGAGAGCCTCGAAGAGGCTGTAGCGGAGGCCGACTTCGTTCAGGAGTCCTCCCCCGAGGTGCTCCCGGCAAAGGTGGCGTTGCTCGCAGCCATCGATTCAGCCGCGCGGCCGGGCGTCGTGGTCGGCTCGAGCACGTCGGGAATCGCGATGAGCGACATGGCCCTGGACTGTGCGACACCCGGTCGATTCGTGGTCGGGCATCCGTTCAACCCGCCGTACCTCATCCCGCTCGTCGAGGTGGTGGGAGGTAGGGGCACCGACGCAGAGACCGTGGCGTGGGCCGAAGAGTTCTACACGCTGGCGGGCAAGGTGTGCCTGACGATGGACCTCGAGGTCTCGGGGTTCGTCGCAAACCGCCTGCAGGAGGCGATGTGGCGGGAGGCGCTGCACATGATCGCCGCCGGCCAGGCGACCGCCCAGCAGATCGACGACTCGATCGTGCACGGCCCCGGCCTGCGCTGGGCGCTGATGGGTCCGATCCTCACGTTCCATCTCGCTGGGGGGCCGGGCGGCATGGCCCACATGCTGGACCACTTCGGTCCCGCGCTCCTGGAGCCCTGGACCCGCCTCGAGGCGCCGGCGTTGACGCCGGAGCTTCGCGACCGGGTCGTAGCCGGCGCCGAGAAGTCGGCCGCGGGCCGGACGGTGTCCGAGCTCGAGCAGCGCCGCGACGCGTTCCTCGTGGACCTCCTGCTGCTGCTCGAGGAGCACCGGGTTCTCGATGGGTGAGTCGCCAGTGCCGTTCTCGACGTACCGCACCGAGGTGCGAAACGAGTGGCTGGACTACAACGGCCACATGCACGATGCGAGCTACGGGATCGTGCTCAGCGACGCCAACGAGGAGCTCTTCGAGGTGCTCGATCTCAGCGCGGACTATCGCGCCGCCTCTGGGGCCTCGTTCTTCACCGTGGAGTGCCACATCCGCTACCTGGCCGAATGCTCCCTCGGCGAGATGCTGTCCGCTACCACGATCATGCTGGCGGCGGATGCCAAAAGGGTGCGGCTTTACACCGAGATCCGGAGGGAGGACGGACGGGTGGCCGCGACGGGAGACTCCGTGTACCTCCACGTGGACGTGGCGATCGGCAAGACCGTGCACATGCCGCCCGACCGGCATGATCGAGTGCAGGACATGCTCGCGGCCCATGCGGGCCTGCCACGCCCGGCAACCCTCGGCCTCGGGGTGGGAGCGGCTCGTGCCTGACGCAGATGTTCCAGCTCCCCTCCGCCTGCATCAGGCGTCGGTGCAGCCCGCCTGGGTGGACTACAACGGTCACATGAGCGAGTCGTGCTACCTTCTCGCCTTCGGAGACAACGCCGATGCCTTCTTCCGCTACATCGGCATCGACGAGCACTATCGCGCCGCGGGTCACTCGCTCTACACGGTCGAGACGCACCTGCGCCATCTCCGTGAGGCGGGTGAGGCAGCGCCACTGTCCATGACGCTGCGCGTGCTGGACCATGACGACAAGCGCGTTCACGTGTTCCACGAGATGTTCCTGGGCGACAGCGAGGAGCTGCTGGCCACCGCAGAGCAGATGCTCGTCCACGTCGACTCGCGGGCAGGCAGGTCCGCCCCGATGCCGCCGGACATCGCGCTGCACCTCGAGGCGATCCACCGGGCGCATGCGGCGCTCGCCGTGCCGGCGGCGGTCGGCAAGCCGATGCGTATCCGTCGCGGGTAAGGAGGACCTATGGATTTCGAGCTCAGTGACGAGCAGCAGACGATCGTCGAGACGGTACGCCGGTTCGTGAGCACCGAGCTCTACCCCCATGAGGACGAGGTCGAGCAGCTGGGCGACGTTCCGCCCGCACTGGTCGAGTCGATCCGCGCGAAGGCCCTCGGGGCGGGGCTCTACGCGGCCAACATGCCCGAGGAGCTCGGCGGTGGCGGGCTGGACGCTGTCGCGATGGCCCTGGTGGAGCGCGAGCTCGGCAGGGCGAGCTACGCCCTGCAGTGGTTGGTTGGTCGGCCGAGCAACATCCTGCGCGCATGCGATGCAGAGCAGCGCGAGCGCTACCTCCTGCCGTCGATCCGGGGTGAGCGACACGACTGCCTGGCGATGACGGAGCCCGGTGCCGGCTCCGACGTCCGTGCCATGACTACGCGCGCCGTACGAGAAGGCGACGACTACGTCATCACCGGCACCAAGCACTTCATCAGCAACGCGGACCTTGCCGACTTCGTCATCCTCTTCGCCGCGACCGGCAGCGAAGAGACGACGCACGGCACGAAGAAGACCATCAGTGGCTTTCTCGTCGACATGGACACGCCGGGGCTGACGGTGCGGCGTGGCTCGGCCAGCGTCTCGCACCGCGGGTACCACCATTGCGAGCTGTCCTTCGAGAGCTGCCGCTTGCCGGCCGCTCAGCGCCTCGGGAAGGAGGGCCGTGGTTTGGACTTGATGGCTGAGTGGCTGGGCGCCAGCCGCCTCACCGTGGCGGCCTCGAGCGTCGGCCGGGCACGTCGCGTCCTGGAGATGACCACCAAGTGGGCCGCCGAGCGCGTCCAGTTCGGTCAGCCCATCGGACGCTTCCAGGGGGTCGGGTTCCCGCTGGCGGACATGGCCACCGAGCTGGAAGCCGCTGAGCTGCTGACGCTACGGGCAGCCTGGAAGCTCGACCAAGGCACCATGACCGACCAGGACGCGGCCATGGCGAAGCTCTTCGCGTCCGAGGCACTGGGTCGAATCACCGACGCGGCGGTGCAGGTCTTCGGCGGTATGGGCCTGATGACCGAGCTGCCGATCGAGCGGTTCTGGCGTGACGCCCGCGTGGAGCGGATCTGGGACGGAACCAGCGAGATCCAGCGGCACATCATCTCCCGGTCGATGTTGCGACCGCTGGGAGGGTGAGCCGAGCGTGCGGGACAACCTGCGTCGGCTGTTCGCACCGCGACACATAGCGGTCGTGGGCGGGGCAGCTGCGGAGGCAGCAGTCCGCTCCTGTCGCTCGATCGGCTACGACGGCGATATCTGGCCGGTGAACCCGACGCGGTCGAGCATGGACGGAGTTCCGTGCTTCCCTGACCTGACAAGCCTGCCTGAGGTCCCTGATGCCGCGTTCGTAGGCGTGTCTCGAGAGCAGACGATCTCGGTGGTAGCCCAGCTCGCCGGCCTCGGCACCGGAGGAGTCGTCTGCCACGCCTCCGGGTTCGCCGAGGACGGCCCGCGCGGCCGGGAGCTGCAAGGTGACCTGGTCGTCGCAGCCGGCGGGATGGCGCTGGTAGGTCCCAACTGCCTCGGTGTGCTCAACTACCTGGACGGCGCGGCCCTGTGGCCCGATCAGCATGGCGGGACCCGGGTGGATCGTGGGGTGGCGGTGGTGACCCAGAGCGGCAACATCGGCCAGAGCCTCACGATGCAGCGCCGGTCATTGCCACTGGCGCAGCTGGTGACGGTCGGCAACGGCGCGGTGACCGGAGTCCTGGAGGTTGTCGAAGCGATGCTGGACGACTCCCGGATCACCGCGATCGGCTTGCATCTCGAGGACATGCCTGACGTCGCCGGACTCTCCCGCCTGGCGCTCGAGGCCCTGCGGCGGCGGGTGCCCCTCGCCGTACTGAAGTCAGGCTCGTCCGACCGTGGCGCCCGGGTGACGCTGAGTCACACGAGCTCGATCGCCGGTTCCGACGTACTTTGCGACGCGTTGTTCCGTCGCCTTGGCATCGCCCGCGTCCATCGGCTCGAGGCCTTCCTGGAAACGCTGAAGTTCCTGCACACCCATGGCGCGCTGCCCGGCAGCCGGGTGGCTTCGGCCAGCTGCTCAGGTGGAGAGGCAGCACATGTCGCCGATCTCGCAGATCGCCACGACATCGCGCTCCCGGACTTCACCGCTGCGACGAGCAGCCGCCTCCAGGCGGTGCTGGGCGAGCGAGCCTCGGTGGGCAACCCGCTGGACTACCACACCCATATCTGGGGAGACAAGGAAGCGCTGGGCGAGTGCTTCTCGGCTTTCCTCGGCTCAGGGTCGGACTGCCATCTGCTCGTGATCGACTTCCCTCGAACAGACCGATGCGACACTGCCGAGTTCGAGACGACGCTCGCTGCCTTCCTGGCGGCCCATCACGACGTCGGCTCGCGTGCGTGCGTGGTCAGCTCGCTGCCCGAAGGGCTCCCCGAAGACATCGGAGTCGAGCTCGTGGCTGTCGGCATAGCGCCCATGCAGGGCATCTCGGACTGCCTCGCAGCCATCGCGGCGGCCCAGCAGATCGGTGCCGCGCAGGCAGCCGTCTCCGACATCCTTCCGCTGGAGGCCGTCGCGGCTTGCCCGGATGGCCCGATCCTCCAGCTGGACGAAGCAGAGGCGAAGAGCGCCCTCAGAGCGTCCGGGGTCCCCGTCCCGGGCGGCGCCGTGGCTCCACGGGAGGCGGTCGGAGAGCTCGCCGCGCACATCGGCTTCCCGGTGGTGCTCAAGGCGGTGTCCGCGACGCTGGCCCACAAGTCCGATCGAGGTGGCGTCCGGCTCGGCCTGATGTCGGCCGACGACGTGGAGCGCGCGGCCGTAGGCATGTCCGAGCTGAGCGACAGGTTCTTGGTCGAGGGCATGGTCGGCGGGGCGATAGTCGAGCTGATCGTCGGAGTCCAGCGGGACCCGACGTTCGGGCTGGCGTTGACGATCGGTACCGGCGGCGTCCTGGTCGAGCTGATCAAGGACACGGTGACACTGCTCCTGCCAGCGACGGACGCGGACATCTACCGCGCCCTCAGCTCGCTGCGAGTGTGGCCGCTGCTCCAAGGTTTTCGGGGTCGCTCGGCAGACATCGACTCAGTCGTCGGCGCCGTTGCTGCCATCGTCGGCTACGCCCAGCAGCATGCTGACCGGCTCCTGGAGCTGGAGGTCAACCCACTGTTCGTGCTCCCGGACGGAGCGGTAGCTGTCGACGCCTTGATCCGGCTCCATGCAGCGGGCGACGTGGAGGAGCTGGGATGAGCGTGCGCTTGGAGGTCCGGGGCGAGGTCCTGATCGTGACGTTGGACCGCCCCAAGGCAAACGTGATCGACGTCGCTACCAGTCGTGCGCTGTACGACGCGTTCCGGAGCTTGCAAGACGACAACGCTCTGCGGGTGGCGGTGCTCACCGGGGCTGGCGACAGGTTCTTTTCCGCAGGCTGGGACCTGAAGGCGGCCGTGTCCGGAGAGTCCATCGAGGCCGACCACGGTCCGGGCGGGTTCGGCGGGCTCACCGAGCTGACGGGGCTGCGGAAACCCGTCATCGCGGCGGTGAACGGTTTCGCGCTCGGCGGCGGGTTCGAGCTCGCGCTCGCCGCCGACCTCATTGTGGCCGCCGAGCACGCGGAGTTCGCCCTGCCCGAGGTGACTCTCGGGATGGTGGCCGACTCGGGGGGCGTCCTACGTCTCCCCCGCAGGCTGCCTCTCGCGATAGCGAACGAGCTGCTGTTCACCGGCCGGCGAATTTCCGCCCCGGAAGCCCACCGCTGGGGTCTGGTGAACCGGGTGGTCGCTGGCCCGACCGTGGTCGACGTAGCACTGGCGCTGGCCGGTGACATCTGCGCGAGTGCGCCGTTAGCCGTTGCGGCGGTCAAGGAGATCACCGAGGTGACTGCCGCCGTGGACCTCGACGAGGGATACCGGCGGCTTCGCCATGGCGACCTACCGGCCTACCGGACCATGCTTGCGTCTGAGGATGCCAAGGAGGGACCGCGGGCGTTTGCGGAGAAGCGCTCGCCCGACTGGCAAGCGCGTTGACACGCAGCACCCGCCTCCCTTGGGAGCGAGGCGGGCTGCGACGTAGGCTGCGGAGTCTGGGGACTACGGCGATTCTGGCTGCGGAGAGGCTACCCATCGTGCAGCGTCGTGGTCGCAGGCTGTTCGCGGCTGGTGTCCTGCTCGCCTTCGGCACGGCGGCGTGTTCCTCGGCCGTGGCGACGTCCCCGGTGCCGGGAGCCGGGTGGGTGAACGGACCGCCGGCCAGAGCCGTCTCGAGCCAGCCCGCCCCGAACATCGTGTTCGTCCTCACCGACGACCTGTCGTGGAACCTGGTGAGGTACATGCCGCACGTGGTGGCGCTGGAGCGCGCCGGCGTCACGTTCAGCAACTACTTCGTCACCGACTCGCTGTGCTGCCCCTCCCGCACCTCCATCTTCACGGGGCAGTTTCCCCATACTGACGGTGTGTTCAGCAACGCCGAGCTCAACGGTGGCTTCAAGGCTTTCCTCGCCAACAACGAACAGACCAGGACCTTCGCCCCCGTCCTCCAGGGCCGCGGGTACGAGACCGGGCTGTTCGGGAAGTTCCTTAACGAGTACGCACCCCAGCGCTCGTACGACGGGCAGCGGCCGTACATCCCACCCGGCTGGTCGGCCTGGGACGTCGCAGACAGGCACGGGTACCGCGAGTACGGATACCGGCTGGCCGTCGGGCACCAGCTGGGAAGATACGGTTCCGGGCCGGCCGACTACCTCACGTCGGTGCTGTCCGACAAGGCACACCAGTTCATCGCTGCCAGCGCGAAGGCGCACCGGCCGTTCCTGGCGGAGATCTCTACCTTCGCTCCGCATCACCCCTTCGTGCCCGCCCCCGCCGACGTCTCGAAGTTCTCGCAGCTGCGAGCACCTCGAACACCCGCATTCGGCCATGCCGTCCGCAATGCACCGGCGTGGTTGAGCAAGATTCCCCCGCTCAACACGCGCGCCAAGACCAAGATCGACCGCGACTTCCAGCTCAGGGTGCAGGACGTCCAGTCGGTGGACCGGATGATCGGGCGGCTGGAGGCCCAGATAAAGGCACTCGGCCTCACGAACAACACCTACTTCGTCTTCAGCAGCGACAACGGCCTGCACCTGGGTGAGGACAACCTCCGCCCCGGGAAGCAGACAGCGTTCGATACCGATATCCGGGTGCCGCTGATCGTCGCCGGCCCGGGCGTTCCGCCGGCGAGAACCGTCACGCAGCTAGCTGGGAACATCGACCTCGCGCCCACGTTCGAGACCATCGCCGGTGCAACGCCACCCACCACTGTCGAGGGGCACACGCTTCTTCCGCAGCTGCACGGGCAGACCCCCCGCGACTGGCGGACCGCCGTCCTGGTCGAGCACCACGGCCCCACCGTTTCGAAGGACGATCCGGACTATCCCGGCCTCGACTCCGGCAACCCGCCCTCGTACGAGGCGATCCGCACGGCCAGATCCCTCTACGTGGAGTACGCGAACGGCCCCCGAGAGTTTTACAACATTGCCGCGGACCCATCCGAGCTCGTCAACCGGTACGCGAGCATGTCGCGACCCTTACGAAGCCAGCTGCACCGCACGCTCCTCCGACTGGAGGGCTGCCACGACACTGATACCTGCTGGGCCGCTCAGCACCTAGCCCCGGCACGACTTCCAGCCCACGGCTGACCGTGGCGGCGGCGTCCCCGGCGAGCACCTTACGAAGTCCTCACGGTTCTGTAGCTGATCTCCGTCACTGGACAAGGACGCCTTCCGGCTACCTAGAGTCGTGACATGTCGAGGACCCGCACGCCATCGGCGCCCGCAGTCGGGCTCGCAGCCGCGCTGGTGCTGATGAGTGTCGCGATCGTTGTTCCGCCGGCAACCGGCTGGAACGTCCACATCGGAGCGCCGCCGCTGTTCGCCGAGTGGAGGCCGAGGGTGGGTCCCGGTACTGCGCTGGCTCTGCTGATTGCGGTGCTGGGCATCGGTAACGCGGGGCGACTCAGCCAGACGCTGGCCTGGCCGAAGCTGATGATGGTCAGCTGGGTGACAGGTCTCGGATGGCTTGCGTCTCTCGCGCTCGTGGACGTGACGAAGGGTTTCGCGAGCTACTCCGACACGAACCAGCTGTTGCAGGCGGCTCGCGGCACATCGAGCATCTCGCAGACCCTCCACATGTACGCGAGCCTGATCCCTCTCGGACCGCACGGTTTGGCGACTCACGTCGCCGGCCACCCGCCGGGGACGCTTCTCTTCTTCGTCGTCCTGGTTCGGCTGGGGCTGGGTGGCAACATCGCCGCCGGAGTCGTCATCACCCTGCTCGCCTCGACAATCCCCCTGGCCACGTTGTCAACGCTCAGAGTGTTGAGTGCTGAGCGGGCGGCGAGGGTCGCCGCGCCGTTCCTGGTTCTTGCGCCGGCCGTGATCTGGGAAGCCGTCTCGGCAGACGCCATCTTCTCGTGCTGCGCGGCGTGGAGCCTGGCCGCTCTCGCCCTCGCCGCGGTACGGCGAAGCATCGTCTGGTCGATAGTCGCGGGCTTGCTCTTCGGTGCCTGCTTCGAGATGTCGTACGGCCTTCCACTGTTGGGGATCTTGGGGCTCGGAGTCCTCATTGCCGCCCGCTCGTACCAGCCGCTCGGCTGGACGGTCGCGGGAAGCCTGGTCGTCGTGAGCGCCTTCTGGTTCGCCGGCTTCTCGCTGTGGGACGCTTACCCCGCGCTTCGACAGCGGTACTGGGCAGGGATAGCCGGCACTCGGCCGGCGGCCTACTGGTTGTGGGCAGACTTCGCCGCACTCTGCTTCAGCGCCGGCCCCGTCCTCGGGTCATGTGTCGTCTGCTGGCTCCGGACGGTGAACCGCGGTGCAACGGCTGTCCGAAACACGCTGCCGGACCAGCGAGTGGTAACGGTGCTTGGAGGAGCTGCTCTGCTGTGCGTCATCGCCGCCGACCTCTCACTTATGAGCAAAGGCGAGGTCGAGAGAATCTGGCTGCCCTTCGTGCCCTGGCTCCTGATTCTCTGTTCGTTTCTGCCCAGCCGATGGAGGCGTCCCGCCCTCGGCGTGCAGGTCGTGACCGCGCTGCTCGTACAACACCTGCTGGTGACCGGCTGGTAGCGGTGCCACCTAGTAGCCGCCCCCACCGCCGCTGCCGCCAGTGCCGCCGCTGCCACCGCCCCCGACCACGAGCACCACGACCACGATCACGGCGATGACCGCCACCAGGGCAACCACCAGCCATCGATTCTGCGTCATATCACCTCACCGGCTTGATCTTCCGGGCAGGCGGCTACGAACGACGCCGTGCCCCTCATGCCAGCAAACACGCTGAGCGGCGGTGAATCGTTCACTCGTTGGGCGGCCCAGGGCAAGGACCAACGCTCAGCTACCAGTCCGAGGCTGCGAGATCCTTGTTCTCATAGATGCTGGGCGTCAGCTTGTCCTTCACGGACAGCCACGCCGCTGGTGAGAACAAGAACCGAGTCCGCTCCCCGTTCACCACCTCCAGTACCCCGCCGTCTCTGATCTGGTACCGGCTGTTCCCGGTATAGCGGACCGGGGCGCTGGTGCTGAAGGTGACCTCGAATTCCATGGACTCATTCTGACCCACCACCGATCGCCGGAGGACGCGATCTTCTCCCCCTTCTCGTCGGTGATACTTGTTTGATGCCGCACTTGCGTGATCTGCTCAGGCGTTCGGTGGAGGCCAGCCTCGACCGCTTCCGGCAGCGTGGCAGGCGCTCTGTCGAGTGGATGGTCCGGCTCACGGCGGTGGCTGTGGCCAGCTACGTGGTTGCCAACCTGGTGTTCCCGCACAGCGAGCCGTTGCTGGCGCCGTTGACCGCGTTGCTGATCGTCCAGCTCACGCCGGTCAGCATCCTTACGAGCGGCGTCCAGCGCGTGGGCAGTGTCGTCGCGGGCGTCAGCGTGGCCGTGCTCTTCTCCTCTCTGGTCCACATCACCTGGTGGAGCCTCGCAACGGTGATCGCCGTCTCCTTGTTGATCGGACAGCTCCTGCGGCTCGGGCCGAACCTCATCGAGGTGCCGATCAGCGCCATGCTCGTTCTCGGCGTCGCGAGGGCGGCGGAGTCAGCAGCGTGGCAGCGGATTCTCGAGACATTGGTAGGTGCCGGTGTCGCCGTCCTCTCCAACCTCGTGTTCCCGCCCAAGGTGACCAGCGATGATGCTGCCTCGGCCATGGAGCGGCTCGGTGACGATCTGGCCCGTCTGTTGGAGTCGGCTGCCGAAGACGTGGCGAACGAGGACCTCTCCACCGGCGAGCTCAGCGAGCGGGGGTGGCGCTGGCTGGGCGAGGCCCGGCGGCTGACCTACGACGTTCCGAACGCCGGCTCGGCCCTGCTGAGAGCGGAGGAGAGCCGACGGCTCAACCTGCGCGCACTCGGTACGACGGACTCCGGGCCAGGGCTGCGGCACGGGCTGGAGGGCTTGGAACATTCCGCCGTATCGCTGCGCGGCATGTTCCGCTCCTTCGCCGAGGCAACGCAGGGGTACGACGCCGGCGGCCGCGAGCTGGCACCGGATGTCAGGTCGGCCGTGGCCACGCTGCTGCACGACCTGGCCACCGGGGTGAGAGCGTACGGGCGGCTGGTGCACGCCGAAGTACATCCCGGAGACGACCCACCCGAGGTCGCCCAGCTCCAGGATGCCCTGGAGAAGTTGCAGGATGCCCGCGCCCGGGTCGTCGACCTGCTCCTGACCGACCCCCGGAGTGACACCGACCTCGCGATTCTCACCTCGTCCCTCCTCGCGACCGTGGAGCGCCTGCTCCAGGAGCTCAGCCTCGATGAGCACGTGCGGCGTCGGGCACACCGCCCACCCACGCTGCCCTCGCGTCTTGCCACCCGCACTCGTCGCCAGCTGGCCAGCTCGACGAGGCCCGCCTGGCGCCGGCGCGACCACCACGGGAACCAACCCTGAGCGTCTCCACCTGCCGGCTCGCAACAACCGCGGACGGGCATAGGGTATGGACGTCAACGCTTGGGGGGCATCGTAGATGCGCACGTCTACCTAGGAGCGTTTTGTCTGTCGTCTCGCTGAAGGAGTCCCTGGCTCGGGCGTTCTCCGAGCGCTACGGGGTCCCGGCGTTCAACGTCATCAACGACCTGAGCATCGAGGCGGTGCTTGCCGCTGCGGTCGAGGAACGCTCGCCGGTCATCCTGCAGACGTCGGTGAAGACGGTCCGCATGTATGGACGTCGCCAGCTCGCCGAGATCTTCCAGGCGCTGGTGAGCCACGTCGACGTACCGGTGACGCTGCACCTCGACCACTGCCCCGAGCGCGCCGTCATCACGGACTGCCTCGACGGGGGCTGGAACTCCGTGCTCTTCGACGCCCACGAGCTCGACGTGGCCGAGAACCTCCGGCAGACCGTCGAGGTGGTGGCCGAGGCTCACGAGCACGGAGCGTCCGTCGAAGGCGAGATCGAGGGCATCCAGGGCGTGGAGGACGGCATCGGCAGTGACGGTGCATCGGCCCAGCAGAGCATCGAGACGGCCGTGGACTTCATCCAACGAACCGGCGTGGACTGCTTCGCCCCGGCGATCGGCAACGCGCACGGCCAGTACGTCGGGACACCCGTCCTCGACCACCAACGAGTGACCGACCTCGTCGACGCGACCGCCGTACCGATGGCCTTGCATGGCGGGACCGGGCTCTCGGAGGACCAGTTCAGGGACCTGATCGCCCGAGGTTGCGCCAAAGTCAACATCTCGACAGCCCTCAAAGAGAGCTACATGAAGTCCAGCCTGGAGTTTCTGCGTGGAGCGGAGGAGAAGGGCAAGTGGGATCCGCCATCGCTCTTCTCCCATCAGCGGACCGCTGTCCTGGAGATGGCCCGGAGCCACATGCGGTTGTTCGGTAGCTCAGGTCGTGCCTGGTGACAGCACTGGTCTTCGACTGCGACGGGGTGCTCGCCGACACTGAGCGCTACGGTCACCTACCTGCGTTCAACGCCACCTTCGAGGAGTACGGCCTGCCGGTTCGGTGGGACGAGGAGGAGTACGGCGCAAAGCTGCGCGTCGGCGGCGGGAAGGAGCGGATGGCCACTCTCTTCGGCGCCCCCGAGTTCCTCCGGGCCGCCGGCCTGCCCGCCGGCGCTGACGAACGCCAGGAGCTGCTGACAAGGTGGCACCGCACCAAGACTGCGTGGTTCAAGAAGATGGTGGCCGACGGCCGGATCCCGACGCGGCCTGGAGTCGCCCGGATCATCCGTGCGGCCCTGGATGCGGACTGGACGGTCGCGGTGGCATCCACGTCTGCCGAGGAGTCGGTCCGAGCGGTGCTCGAGCAGGCCGTGGGCACCGAGACCGCCGCGCGGGTGCCCATCTTCGCGGGAGACGCGGTACCCGCGAAAAAGCCCGACCCGGCGATCTACCGTCTTGCCGTCGAGAGCCTGCGCCTCGATCCGGCCGACACCGTGGTGGTCGAGGACTCGCGAAACGGGCTGCTGGCAGCCACCGGTGCGGGGCTCTCCTGCCTCGTCACGGTGAACGGCTACACACGTGGCGAGGTCTTCGACGAGGCGGTCCTCGTCGTCTCGGAGCTGGGCGATCCCGACCGGCCCCCGGTCGAGGTGCTGGCCAACCGAGGACCCGCTCGACCTGCAGAATTCATCACCCTGCAGGATCTTCAGGAGTGTGTCAGCTCCAGACAAACCGCCGAAGTCCGCGAGAGTCCAGACGTCGGCGTCGATGATCTCGAGGATGGAGAACCGCGTGACCAGCAATAGCGCGCAGGATCACGTTGAGCTCATCGTTCGGACGATCGCCGAGACGGCGGTCGAGAACGAGAAGTACTTCGGTGACCTGGACGCTGTCGTCGGGGACGGCGACTTGGGGTACTCACTCGCCAGGGGGTTCGAGAAGCTGCTGGAGGGTTGGGACGACATCGACCGGGCGGACACCAGCACGTTCCTCAAGCGAGCCGGGATGATCATCACCTCCCGCATCGGCGGGACCTCGGGACCGATCTGGGGCACCGCGTTCATGAAGGCAGGCATCGCGGCGGGCGGCGCCGATACGCTCACGGCTGACCAGGTCGTGCCGATGCTGCGGGCGGCAACGGACGGCATCAAGGTTCGCGGCCAGTCAGACGTCGGGGACAAGACGCTGCTCGACGTGCTCGTCCCGATGACCGACGAGATCGACCGGCAGCTGGCGGCCGGTTCCGACATGGCGAAAACGCTCGCGGCGGCGTCGCGGGTGGCTCGAGAGGCGGCTGAGGCCACCAGCGAGATGGTCGCGAAGAGGGGCCGAGCGTCGTACACAGGCGAACGGAGCGTGGGATCAGTCGACGCCGGCGGGATGGCTGTCGCCGTCATCGTCGAGCGCATCAACCAAGTAGTGCAGAAAGAGGAGACCGCATGAAGAAGTTCGTGAACGACCCGAAGAACTTTGTCCCGGAGATGCTCGAGGGGATCGCGCTCGCCAATCCCGACACACTCACGTATCTCCCCGAGTACAACCTGATCATGCGCGCGGACTTCCCGCGCCAGGACAAGGTCTCGATCGTGCAGGGCTCGGGCTCGGGCCACGAACCTGCCCACGTGATGATCGTCGGCAAGGGCATGCTCGACGCCGCCTGTCCCGGAGATGTCTTCGCTGCTCCGCCGATGGACTACGTGTACGAGACAACCAAGAAGCTCGCCAGCCCCAAGGGTGTGCTGCTGCTCGTGAACAACTACACCGGCGACCGCATGGCCTTCGACATGGGCAAGGAGATGGCCGAGTTCGAAGGCGTCAAGGTCGAGATCCTGACTATCAACGACGACGTGGCGGTCAAGGACTCGACCTACACAGTAGGCAGGCGCGGCGTCGCCGGTAACTTCTTCGTCATCAAGGCGGTCGGTGCTGCCGCCGAGCAGGGTGCCGATCTTGACGAGCTGCTGCGGATCGGACGCAAGGTCAACGACGTCACCCGGACGATGGGAGTCGGGCTCACCGCCTGCACGCCGCCCGCCAAGGGCTCGCCGCTCTTCGAGCTGGGCGACGACGAGATCGAGATGGGCGTCGGCATCCACGGCGAGCCGGGCCGCGAGCGCAAGAAGCTCACGAACGCCGACGCGATCGCCGACGAGCTGCTGGACGCTGTCGTGGACGACCTGCCGTACGCCTCCGGCGATGACGTCGCGCTGATGGTCAACGGACTCGGCGGGACGCCGATCAGCGAGCTGTACATCCTCTACCGGCGTGCTCACAACCAGCTCACCGAGCGGGGGATCAACGTCAAGCGGAGCTACGTCAACGAGTACTGCACGTCCTTGGACATGGCCGGCGCATCGATCACCCTCGTCAAGCTGGACGATGAGATCGCGGGCCTTCTCGA
>JBBQKY010000011.1:0-28139 GCA_038327385.1 Propionibacteriales bacterium | reverse complement strand
CTACTCGACGAAGACGCTGAGTACGCCGCGCTCCTCGGGGGTCAGGCGGCGGGGGGCCCCGGTCTCGAGGTCGACAGGCGCCAGCACCGTCTTCGCTCGACCGTAGATCAGTGACCGGCCCGCAGGGAGGGAGTCGGCGATCTCGTAGCTCACGGTGAACGATGCGGCGCCGAGCCTCGAGACCCACAGCTGGATCGCGTAGGGCTCCTGGCGGAACAGCATCGGGCGGCGATAGTCGATCTCCGCCCGGACCACCAGGATCGCGTCCGCAAGACGCTCGCCGCCGCGCTCCGGCGCGTGCACGAACAGCATGTCGACACGCGCCTCCTGGAGGTACTCGAGCCAGGTCACGTTGTTGACGTGGCGGTATGCGTCGAGGTCCGACCAGCGCGGTTTGAGGAGGAATGTATGGCGGGTCACGCCTCATCTTGACAGTCGGTTCGGCGGCAGACAGGCAGGTCCGCGTCCGTCGTGCACGCCGACTAGATTGAACGTGGAGCAACAACCGGGAGGACCCCATGACCGAAGCCGTGATCGTCGCCGCTGCCCGCTCGCCGATCGGCCGGGCGGGAAAGGGTTCGATGACCGAGCTGCGCCCGGACGACCTCGCAGCGACGATGGTGGCGGCAGCCCTGGCGAAGGTGCCCGAGCTGGATCCTGCCGACATCGACGACCTGATGCTCGGCTGCGGGCTCCCGGGGGGCGAGCAGGGGTTCAACATGGCGCGCGTCGTCGCTGTGATGCTGGGCTACGACCATCTGCCGGGCACGACGCTGACCCGGTACTGCTCGTCGAGCGTGCAGACATCACGGATGGCCTTCCACGCCATCAAGGCCGGGGAGGGGCACGTGTTCATCTCCGCCGGCGTGGAGACGGTCTCGAGGTTCGTCAGGGGAAGCTCCGACAGCCATCGCGACACCCCCAACCCGCGTTTTGCCGAGGCGCAGGCAAGGACCGCAACGAGCGCAGAGGCCGGGAGCGACGCCTGGCGTGATCCTCGGACGAACGGCGACATGCCGGACATCTACATCGCGATGGGGCAGACCGCGGAGAACGTCGCGGAGCTACGCGGTACGACCCGGCGGGAGCTCGACGAGTTCGGGGTGCGCAGTCAGAACCTCGCAGAGAAGGCAATCGCCGCCGGCTTCTGGGAACGGGAGATCGTGCCGGTCAAGCTGCCCGACGGGTCGATGGTCACGCGCGACGACGGGCCGCGCGCCGGGGTCACCTACGAGGCGGTTGCGCAGCTCAAACCGGTCTTCCGGCCCGACGGGGTCGTCACGGCGGGCAACTGCTGCGCGCTCAACGACGGTGCTGCTGCCGTCGTCATCATGAGTGACACCAAGGCGGCCGAGCTGGGGGTGCAGCCCCTGGCCCGGATCGTGTCCACGGGGCTGACCGCACTGTCACCCGAGATCATGGGGCTCGGGCCGGTCGAGGCGTCCCGTCAGGCCATGGCCCGAGCGGGCATGACGATGCACGACATCGACCTGGTGGAGATCAACGAGGCGTTCGCCGCGCAAGTCGTTCCCTCCTACCAGGATCTCGAGATCCCGCTCGAGAAGCTCAACGTCAACGGCGGGGCGATCGCCGTCGGCCACCCCTTCGGGATGACTGGCGCCCGGCTGCAGGCAACCATGCTCAACTCCCTCGACTTTCATGACGTGCAGACTGGCCTGATCACCATGTGCGTCGGCGGAGGCCAGGGCATGGCGATGATCCTCGAACGCCTGTCCTGACCGTCACGGCAGACATCTGCTGGAGCAGTCCCTCGACCGAGTCTGCGACGCCTGCCGGGTCGGCCAGCAGTGGCCGCTCAACGGCAGGTGATGTTGAGGCATTGCAGAGGGTTACCGTTCCCGGCGGCCCTGTTGCCGCCGCCGTCATTGGTTCCGGACACCGTCTCGATTCCGAGGTCACCGTTTTGGTTGGCGATATTGCGCGTGAGGGTCGAGGTCTCCAGTCCGGTGGAAGGTCCGATCAGCTGGATCCCGTCGTCGACCGCCCCAATCGTGACGTTGTGCTGGGCCAGCGTGTTCAGGACGACCCCTCCAGCTTCAGGACCGATGGCGATCCCCTCACCCGCATGGATGACGACGTTGTCGCGCAGAACGTTTCCGACGACGGGACTGTGGCCTGGATCTCCAAAGTCGTCGATCTCTATTCCGTATCGGGGCGAGTCGATGAGCGTGTTGCGGGTGACGAGGTTGTGGTTACCGTAAACCTGAATGCCGATCCCGCACCCGTCGCAGGCCGATGCGACGCTGTGCGTCACCTGATTGTTTGTCAACAGGTTGTCGTCGGAGCTTTCGAGGCTGAAACCGGCTCCACTTCGACTGATGTGGTTGTGCGTCATCACATTGCGAAGCGAGAATTCCATGATCACGCCCACCTCCCCACCGGTCACCGTGTTGTGATCGATCCGATTGTCGTGTGAGCCGTCGACCACTTGGACCCCGAACACGTTGTCGATCAACCTGTTACGGGTGACAGTCGCACCGCCTGCGACCTCTAGCTTGACGCCGGCCCCGCCGTAGTTGCGCGCACTCTGGTTGCCGGTGACCAAGGCGCCCTGAGACGACACCACGGCGATGCCGGAGGCCCCGTTGTCCGTCGGGGTGTTTCGCAGCACTCTCGCATTATCGGATGCATTGTCGAACATGATCCCGCGGTTGCTGTTGTCATAGACGTGCATGGCCGTGACGACGCCGCCGCGTGAGGCGTCGAACAGGACGCCCCGATCAAACCTGTCCACAGAACCGTTCATGACTGTCACGCCGTGGTGGCCCTCGACGAGGATCCCGTAGTCGAAATGGATGTCGTCGTGGCCGGCCGGCACACCGTCTCCCGAGACGGTGTGGCCGTTCAAGTCAAGGGTGATGTTGTCCGCGTCAACGGTAAGTCCGTTGCCTGCGCAGTTGACCACATCGGCGGTCAGCGTTGTGTCCGCGGTGATGACGGAGCCGCAGCTGACCGAAGGGGAGGCTTGACCGAACGCGGGGGCGATGCCGGCAGTTGCGAGCACGCCGGCAGAGAGCAGGACGATGGTTGGGCCAAGCGATGCCATGTTCACTCCTGCCGATCAGGCGAAAGGGACGACAAGCGCCTACGCCACGAGTACCGATGCAGCGACAGGGGAAGAGGCACGGGGCGTCACCATGAGACGTCTCCGCCCGGCCCGCTCTGCGGACTGACATGGGCGACTGCTTGTGTTGCTTTCAGCGTCATCGGCAGGGAGGTCGGCCGGCAATAGGTATTCCCTCGGGGTTGACCTGATGCGACACTCACGGTATGGGGGCAGATGTCGCAGGCGCGCATGCGGCGCTCGTGGGGTTGATCGGATGCAGCGTCGAAGCTGCTGAGTTCAGCAGCAAGGTGGGCTCGGCATTGCGGAAGGTGTTCACCTTCGATGGATGGTGCCTGTTCGGGGTCGACCCAGACACTGGGCTACGCACCTGTCAGTTCGGCGGACGAGGAACCGAGAATACGGCGGAGATGGCCCGCAACGAAGCCTTGATGACCGACGTGAACCGGTACCGCGAACTCGCGACAGCGGCGGTGCCGTTCGGCGTCCTTTCTCTGGACCATCCACGCGCACGACACAGCTTCCGGTTGCATGAGGTGCTACTTCCCCAGGGGTTCCATTCCGAGCTCCGGCTCGCGCTGCGCGACCGTAGCGGCATGTGGGGTGGGATGACCCTGTTTCGTGAGGACCCACGTCGCTCGTTCGACGAGCACGACGCTGACGTTCTCCACTCCCTCGCTACTGCGCTGACTGACGCGTTACGTGCGTACTCCGTACGACCACTCACCAGTCGTCGAGAAGCACCCGGCACCGGTGTCGTCGCCATGTCAGCGGACAACACGGTGCTGGCGGTGTCCTCGCAGGCGCAGGCATGGCTCGACGATCTGGTGCCCGGCGGTGATGACGAGACCTACGTGACCGATGTGACCCGGGTGCTGTTCGACGCGGCTCACGCACTGCGGCTCGGCGGCGCGGACCAGGCTTTCACCTGCGTACGGACCGTCAGCGGCCACTGGCTCCGGGTGGAAGCCACCGCGTTGGCGGTCGGGGCTGTCGATGTGGCCGTCACCCTCAAGGCTCCCGCGGTTCACCAGCTTCTCGGAACGCTGTCGACCTACAACAGGCTGACCAATCGCGAATCACAGATTCTGCGATTGCTGGCCCTTGGCCTCGCGGGAAAGCAGATCGCTCGCGAACTGACGATCTCGCCTGCGACCGTGAACGCACACCTCACTTCGCTCTACAGCAAGTGTCGAGTAACGGGTCGAGAGGAGCTGATCGGCCACCTCATATGAGGGCGTCTGTCGCTTGTCGGACCGCACGGAGCGCCGATCCCGGCAGGATTCGGCGCTCCTCGCGGGTCTGCGGCACAGCGGTGGAACGGGTCGATCCGGCGACCGAGGTGGGTCAGGCCTGGCGAACCGCCTCGATGGCGATGACCACGTTCACGGTGTCGCCGATCATCAGCCGGTCGCCGTCGAGCGGGACGTTGGTGACGATCCCCCACTCCTTGCGGCTGATGGTGGTGGTGGCCCAGAAGCCCACTCTCGTGTTGCCATAGGGGTCCTGCTGGACGCCGAGGTACTCGAGCTTCAGGTCGACCGGCTTGCTGACCCCCTTGATCGTGAGGTCACCGGACGCGACGAGGTCTTCACCGTCGGCGCGCACGCTGGTGCTGGTGAACGTCATGGTCGGATGCTCAGCGATGGAGAAGAAGTCGGCGGAACGCAGATGGTTGTCCCGGTCGCTGTTGCGCGTGTCGACGGACGCCAAGTCGATCGAGGCGGTGACCGACGACTCCAGCGGGTTGTCGGCAATCTGCAGGTCGCCCTGGAACGACGTGAAGTTGCCGCGCACCTTGCTCATGAGGTGGCGGACGGTGAACCCCACCTCGGAATGCGCGGGGTCGATGGTCCAGGTGCCGGACGCGAGATCCGGAAACTGGGTCCCGATGGTTGCGATTGACATGGGTAGTACCTCCTGTGACTGGGGAAGTCGATGGTTGAACCATCAACCTGATGATGTCCACTCTAGGGTAGAAAGTTTAAAAGTCAACTACCTGCTAGGATGGCCGTATGACGGGACGGTGGCTGACAGAGAGCCAGCAGCGCGCCTGGCGGGTGTACCTCCAGGGCACCACCTTGCTCACCGACACCCTGGATCGTGACCTGCGCGAGAAGCATGGGCTGTCCCTTCCGGAGTACGAGATCCTCGTGCGGCTGTCGGAGTCCGGAGACCATGCGTTACGGATGGCGGAGCTGGCCGACTCGGTGAAGAACTCACGGAGTCGTATCACGCACACGGTCAAGCGGTTGGAGAGCGCCGGCTTCGTCGTTCGACGCTCCTGCCCGTCCGACGGTCGGGGGGTCATTGCTGTCTTGACTGACAACGGCTTCGCCAAGCTCGTCGCCGCGGCGCCTGACCACGTCGAGTCCGTGCGCACGGCTCTGATCGACGGGGTGGCCGAGGAGGACATCGCTGCTGTCGGCCGGGTGTTTAGCACCGTCGCTGAGCGGCTGGGCACCGACGCGACTGTCGGCGTCATGTGCTCAGATGGTGGTCGTGACCAAGTCGACTGAGGCGGTGTCCGAGCTCAGCTCAAAGGCGGAGCGCTTTCGCGCCCTGCATCACGGGGGCGCTCCCCTGGCGCTGGCGAACGCCTGGGATGTCGCCAGTGCGGTGATCATCGAGTCCGCTGGGGCATCCGCCATTGCGACCACGAGCGCCGGTGTGGCGTGGAGCCTCGGCGTCCCGGACGGCAACCTGCTCGGACGCGAGCGAGCGGTCGAGCTGGTCGCTCGGGTGGCCCGCGCTGTCGACGCACCTGTCACGGCGGACATCGAGGGCGGCTTTGCCGACGATGCCGCGGGTGTGGGAGAGACTGTTCGGGCTGTGCTGGAGAGCGGCGCGGTCGGCGTGAACATCGAGGACGTGTCGCCGTCGAGTGACGATGCGCTTCGACCGACCCATGAGCAGGTGGAGCGGATCGCCGCTGCCCGGGCCGCCGCAGACGCCTTCGGCGTTGCCCTCTTCATCAACGCCAGAGTCGACAGCTACCTCCGCGGCGTGGGGGATCCGTCGACCCGCCTCGGGGACACGGCGGCGCGGGCCGGTCAGTATCTGTCCGCGGGAGCGGACGGGATCTTTGTCCCCGGAGTGGTCGATCTCCCTACGGTCGGGGCACTCGTCGCGGCGATACCAGCGCCGCTCAACGTGCTGGTCGGGCCCGGCGCGCCGTCCGTCCACGAGCTGGGCCGACTCGGCGTACGGCGGGTCAGCCTTGGCTCATCGGTGGCCGCGGCCGCCTACGCGGTCGCCGAGCGCGCGACCCGTGAGCTCATCGCCGCCGGAACATATGAGAGCGTTCGCGAGGAGCTCGCCTACGACCGCATCAACGCGCTGGTGGGCTAGCAACACCCGCCTTGGGCCGACCCGAGCCCTCGGTAGCAAGCCGGCCGGACTCGACTCAGTCCCGCGTCAGCCGCCGATATGTGACCCGGTGCGGGCGGGCCGCATCCGCTCCCAGTCGCTCGACCTTGTTGGCCTCGTAGCTCGCGTAGTTCCCCTCGAACCAGAACCAGCCGGCCGGGTCTTCGTCGTTGCCCTCCCAGGCCAAGATGTGCGTCGCGATCCGGTCGAGGAACCATCTGTCGTGCGAGGTGATCACGGCGCAGCCCGGGAAGTCGAGCAGCGCGTCCTCGAGCGACTGGAGCGTCTCGACGTCGAGGTCGTTGGTCGGCTCGTCGAGAAGCAGCAGGTTTCCGCCCATTTTGAGCGTGAGCGCCAGGTTGAGCCGGTTGCGCTCACCGCCAGAGAGCACACCGGTCGGCTTCTGCTGATCGGGACCCTTGAAGCCGAACGAGGCGATGTAAGCGCGCGACGGCATTTCGAAGTTGGCGACCTTGATGTGGTCGAGGCCGTCCGAGACGACCTCCCACACGTTCTTCGTCGCGTCGAGCCGGCCCCGGTTCTGGTCGACGTAGGAGATCCTGACGGTGTCCCCGACGCGGAGCTTGCCCGTGTCAGGTGCCTCTTCTCCGACGATCATCCTGAACAACGTCGTCTTGCCCACTCCGTTGGGTCCGATCACGCCGACGATGCCTGCCCGCGGCAGGGTGAACCCGAGGTCGTGCATCAACAGCTGGTCACCGAAGCCCTTGGTCAGTCCCGCTGCCTCGAGGACGACGTCACCGAGTCGCGGACCTGCTGGGATGTTGATCTCGGTCAGGTCGACCTTCCGGTTACGTTCGGCGTCCGCGGCCAGCTCCTCGTACCGGGACAGCCGCGACTTGCTCTTGGCCTGCCGTGCTTTCGGGTTGGACCGCACCCACTCCAGCTCCCGCTCCAGCATCCGCAACCGCTTGGCGTCCTTGCGGCCCTCGACGACGAGCCGGGCTTCCTTGGTCTCCAGGTACGTCGAGTAGTTGCCCTCGTAGGGGTGTGCCCGGCCCCTGTCCAGCTCGAGGATCCAGCGCGCCACGTTGTCGAGGAAGTACCGGTCGTGCGTGATTGCGAGGACGGCACCCGGATAGGCCTTGAGGTGCTGCTCGAGCCACTGCACGCTCTCGGCGTCGAGGTGGTTGGTCGGCTCGTCGAGCAGCAGGAGATCGGGCTGCTGCAGGAGGAGCTTGCAGAGAGCCACCCGTCGGCGCTCGCCGCCGCTCAGGTTGTCCACCAGCACGTCCGGCGGGGGGCAGCGCAGAGCGTCCATCGCCTGGTCGAGACGGGAGTCGAGGTCCCACGCATTGGCATGGTCGAGGTCGGTCTGCAGATCACCCATCTCCGAGAGCAGCGTGTCGTAATCGGCATCCGGGTCCGCCAGCTCAGTCGAGATCTCGTTGAACCTCTCGACCTTGGCCAAGACGCCGGCCACGGCCTCCTGCACGTTGTCGAGGACGGTAGCCCCCTCGGTCAACGGCGGCTCCTGAAGGAGGATGCCGACAGTGGCGCCGGGATCGAGGACCGCGTCGCCGTTCGACGAGTGCTCGAGCCCGGCCATGATCTTGAGGAGCGTCGACTTGCCGGTGCCGTTCGGACCCACCACGCCGATCTTCGCGCCATGCAGGAACGACAAGGTGACGTTGTCGAGAACCACCTTCTCGCCGTGCGCCTTGCGCACGTTTCGGAGCGTGAACACGTAGTCGGCCATGGCGTCCAAGCCTACGTGCCGCGTCGGTGGGCTCCGAATCCCGCAGACTCACGAGGCGTCTGCAAGCCGGTAGTGGCCCAGGCCCTTCTCCTCGTCCGAGGACACCCCGACCTGCTCGACCTCCCGAGCGGCCTCCAAGGCTGCCTGCGTGTGGTCCGAGACCGGCTCGGGTGTCCGTGCCATCTTGGTGAAGACGCTGACTCCCCGGCTCAGGTCATGACCCACCGCCGTTGCCTCCAAGATGAAACGCGAGCTGCGAACGCCCTCCTTCTCCCACTCCTGGGTCTTGAGCTTGCCGATGACAATCACTGGATCGCCCCGGCTCACCGATGTGTGCACGTGGAGTGCCAGCCAGCGCCAGCACTGCACGCTCAGCCAGTTGGTGGTGCCGTCGACGTACGCGCGTTGGGTGCGGTCCCAGTAGCGCGGCGTCGTGGCGAGACGAAAGGTGCTCAGATGAGTCCCGCTTCCCAGCTCTCGGTGGTCGACGTCGCTGCCGACGTGGCCGACCACGTGAATGAACGTCTCTGTCATGTGCCCTCCTGGTCTTGTCTGTCCGTCAGGGCCAAGCCTGCTCGGACTACCCGACCTGGGCTAGCAGCCATCAGCCGCCTGTGGACCACCGGCGGCGACGCGAGGAGCTGGGGAAAACGAAAGGAAGGAGGTCAGCGTCTGTGCGGCGGACCGGAGTCAGCCACGCATCGCGATCGCGAGCCCCTGCCGACAACGCTGGTATGCCTCTACCTCCGCTTCGACGGGCGCGACGACAAGCTCGTCCAACACGTGCTCAACCCCCTCCCGGAGCACGACCTCGACGCGGCGAGCCCGGCGGCGGGCAGCGACGCCCCCCACCACCCGGGAGAGCGCCGCAACCGCCAGACTCGTCGCGATGCCGCCGATGAGGAGCAACGTCGGAACCGGGATCCCCTCCCATCGAGGACCCTCCGGCCGCGGCAGCGCCAGGTAGCTGAAACCAGCCAGCGCCGCCAGCCACAGGGCGCCCGCGAGGGTGAAAGCCAGCAGCACCCACTGCACGTCCCGCACCACTGACCACCATCCCGGCGTTCGGCCGGTCGCCACCTCACTCGAGGACACCGTGGCATCCAGTGCATCCGGCACATCGTTGATGCGGGACACCGAGGCTCGGCGCACCGCGTCGGCCCACACCGGGGACATTCCTGCCGTGACTTCATCAGCCGCGGCCCGCACTGCAACTCCCACCTGAGCGCGTTGAACCGGCGACGGTGCCGGCAGCGAAGTCCGCGCTGCCATCGGCGCAGGTCCGGGTCCTGACTGGCGTACGACGCCGAGGTGCAACCGCCGAAGCGGATCGGGACGCAGCCGCCCCAGCCACCGGGTGGGCGGCCAGCCGGTGGCCTGCGCTGAACGAGAACGCAGCGACTCCTCGACGGCGGCGACCACGATCGGCACCCCCGCCGCACTGGCGCAGGCAGCCACGAGGGAGTTTCGGGCGGCCGAGCGCAGTGGCACAGGCTCGCCGTCCCCCGTCGCATCGGCCATCCGGCGTGCGACCGTCTTGATGTCTGCTGAGATGCGTTCGCGCGAGGCCCTCTTCTGCGCGACACGGTCGGCGATCGCCGTACGGAGGTCGGACAGACCGTCGCCTCGGGTGGCGGAGGTGGCGATCACGGGCACATCGCCCAAGCCGTCCGAGACGAGCAGTCGGCGAACGTCGGCGAGAGCTTCTGTAGCAGCGCTCGGGGTCAGCTCGTCCACGTGGTTGAAGACGATGAGCATGACCTCGCGGTGTGTCGCCAACGGCTCGAGGAACCGGTCGTGGACCGCCGCATCGGCGTATTTCTGTGGATCAAGAACCCAGACCATGACGTCCGCCAGCGCGACCAGCCGTTGGACCTCGAGGTGGTGCGCAACCTCCGTGGAGTCGTGGTCCGGCAGGTCGAGCAGCACGAGGCCCTGCAGATCGAGCTCCGGGGCTGAGCGGTCGAGGTCACTTGTCCTGTCGACCTGGTGCCGCGGAGGCACCCCGAGCCACTCCAGAAGCTCGCCCGCGCCGCCACCCCAGGAGCACGCCAACACCGACGAGGTAGTGGGCCGTCGAACGCCGACGGCGGCGATGTCGAGGCCACACAACTCGTTGAAGAGCGACGACTTGCCCGAGCCAGTGGCGCCGGCCAGCGCCACGACAGTGTGGTCCGGGGACAGCCGGAGTCGTCCGCGCGCCCGGGTGACCGATGCGGCCGCCTCGTCGACCAGACCCGGGTCGAGTCTGCCGCGTGCCGACTCCACGGCCCTTCCGAGCCCCTCGACCCTGGCGCCGACGTCGTCAGCCGGCGACAGTCGTGACCACAACGAGGTGAGCGCGCTCATGCCGTCGCGCCGACGAAGCCGCCGGCCGCCAGCTCGCGGCACACCGCGCGCAACCGCCCCGCGGCGCCGTCGCTGACCGGGAACTCGCCGAGCACCGCGATGAACCGATCCTGCTCCTGGGCCCACAGCGCCTCAACCCGGCTGTGCAGGTCGTCGCGGGCCTGCTGCGCAAGCCGCCGTACTGCCTGGTCGCCGAAGACAGCCTCCAGGATCTTCTGTCCGACGATCGCCGTTCCTCCCGCCACGCCGACCTCGGCACCGGTGACACCCGCGGTGGAGGCGAAGATCACCATCATCAGAGCGACACCGAGACCGTTGACGCTGTAGGCGAGGAAGCGCGCCGTCGACCGCCGGTTGGCGCCCTCGGTGCGGACGAGATCCAGGACGGCTCCCTGCCAGTCCCGGATCGTGCGCTCGACGGTGGTAGGGAGGTCGCGCGACGCCCGACCGACCTCCCCGTCGGCCGAACCCAACAGCTCCGCCCCCGCAGGCAGCGCCCGCCACGCGAGAGCCGCCCGCTCGGCGGCGGTCTCGGCGTGCTCGACGATCAGCACCTGCAGGCCAGACTCGACAGCGTGCGTCAGCTTCTCCTCGGCCGGAGGCTGGCCCCGCACCGCCGCGAAGAGCCGGTCGCGCAGGCGACCGACGCGAGTCTCGAGGCCCTTGAGCAGCTCGCCGGTCCCGACGAACTCCTGCCATCGCGCCAGCACCTCACCGCGCAGCAGGGTCCCGTCTGCCATAGCCTCGTCGACGGCAACGAGGGCGTCTGCATACGCGGTGGTGACGTCGGCGCGCAGTCTGCCGGCCAGCTCCTCCTGCCTGCCCAGCTCGTCGGCGACCACGGCCGCTCGAGACGGTAGAGAGGCAATCGCGCCGTCGAGCGTCTGGCGGATCACCGCAGCACGGGCAGAAGAGTCAGCGGCCAGGCCGTTGAGCCAGTCGCGGATCGGGCGTACGGCCTGGCCGGGCAGCAAGCCCTCCGGTGACAACGCCGACTCCGGGACCGAGAACAGGAGAGCGTCCCCGAGGTCTCGCGCTGTCATCATCTGCGCGAGGTGGCTGCTCACCTCGCGGACGGCGGAGGGTTGAGTGCGGTCGAGCACCACGGCTACGGCGGTACTGCGCGTCGCCGCCGCCTTGAGGTAGTCCCACGGCACCTGGTCGGCGTACCGCGCTGCTGACGTGACGAACAGCCACAGGTCGGCGGCACTCAGCAGCTGGGCCGCCAGCACCCGGTTGTGTTTCTCCACCGAGTCGACATCGGGGGCGTCGAGCAGGGCGAGGCCGGCGGGAAGCAGCTGGGTCGGGAGCAGCTGAAGCGCACCAGGGTCGCCGCTCGCCCGGTCCGTGCGCTCGAGGTCCGGGAGCAGCCGGTCCGCCCCGAACCAGCGCGCATCCTCGGGGTTGTGCACGAGAACGGCGGAGCGGGTCGTCGGTCGAAGAACTCCGGTCCGGCTCACCGTCTCCCCCAGCAGGGAGTTCACCAACGTGGACTTACCGGCGCCCGTCGAGCCACCCACCACCGCCAGCAGCGGCGCCTCGAGCTGACCGAGTCGCGGGATGACGTAGTCGTCCAGCTGCGAGACGACCGAATCCCGCTCGCGGCGCGCCGTTATGGCGTCCGTCGACGCGAACGGGAGCGAGCTATCGACGAGGCACGTGCGGAGGCGGTCCAGCACGGCCAGGAGCCCGGGTTGAGGAGCGAGATCGCTCACGTGGACTCCTTGGCCCGGACGGCAGCGTGCTGACCCGAGTTTAGAGGTCACCGGCTCTAGGAGGTCCGCGTGAGGTTGCGCGTTAGCCGGCCAGCGTCGTCACTCGACGCAGGCTATGGCCGCTAGGCCGCCGGCTGACCGGAGACGCTACCGCGCGAGGCTGGGCACGGCGGCTCAGTACCAGTGGCTGCGCCCGCCAACGGGGCGTCCACTGCGGCCGAGCAGCTCCAGGGCGATACCGACCACAATCAGAATGAGCCCAACTATCCACAGCAACTTGATGGTGGCCACCAAGCCGATGATCAGCAGGATTGCACCTATCAGGATCATGCTGCCTCCTCGCTCGTTGCGGTTCCACCATGGCGCCGCTATGCGACCGTACCGCCACACGGGGCAAAATCGCGCGTGACCTGGCCGTACCCACTGCTCGGCGCATCCAGACGTGCTTGCACCGCTAGGTTCGCCGTCTCGGCCGCTCAGCTCTCTCGGCGGCGCGCGTGGCGTGACGATGGAGGCAGAGTTGGTGTGCATTGGCGACGATGACGTTTGTTCTCTGCGGGCACCCCTACGATGATCACCTGGACACGGTGGCGGAGCGCCCCTGACCAGCCGTTTGACCCGCAAGCGCCCGTAGCTCAGCTGGATAGAGCACCGGACTTCGAATCCGTTTGAGCGTGTTTCGCTGACCTGCGATAATGCGGGAAACGCCGCTCTGACCTGCGGTTATAGGGGCGCATCGTAACTCGTCGTTTGCTCTCGTTTCGCGGTAACTTGCGGACCACCTGCGAACAGGCGAGACCCCCGGCCTCTCCCAAAGGCCGGGGGTCCCTGTTCGGTGCTGGCAGGTCTGTGCGGGCGGCGAGGTCGTGCAGATCGCTGCCATCGTTCCGGCGGCTAGGGCACGTGAAAGCCGCGCGAACCCGCAACTGCTCCCAGCAGGTCGGGCGATGAGGACGACGACGGGGACGAGTATTAAGCCAACACCATTTGAGCGGAGCGGCGTCCTCGGGCGGGGCCTGCCGTGGGCAACCTTGTCGCAACGTTGGAATCCCTGGGTCACGCAGCCGGTAGCCAAATGCCCACGAAGCAGCCGATCATGCCGATCAGCGAGCGGGGCTCACGCCGCTACTATCTGGTTGGGCAACGAGCAAGGAGACGTCCGTGGTCAGCTACCCGGTTCCGCTTCACACCGCAATCGACGCGCGAGACTGCCGAGGGCTGGCCGAGTTCTATCGCCAGCTCCTCGGGCTGCATTATCGGGATGGAGAAGAGCCGCCAACCGGCGGCAGCCCTGATGACGCGGACTGGCTTGTCTTGCTCAACGACAACGGCAACCGAGTGGTGACGATCCAAGAGAAACGGGAAACGACGCGCCCGACCTGGCCGTCCGAGGCCGTGCCGATACAGATGCACATGGACTTCAAGGTGCCCACCCTGGAGGACCTGGAGAGGCATCGCCAGCATGCCGAGAAGTTGGGTGCTCAGCTGCTCTATGACCGTTCACAGGACGAGGGCGAACCGCTCTATGTGCTGGCCGATCCGGCTGGGCATCCGTTTTGTCTGCTTGTCCAATAGGACCCGGCGACGCACTCATCTGCCGCGATCCGAGCGGGGCGTCGGACATCCGCTGCGGGATGATGAGCACGGCGACCGGGGTAGAGATTGAGTCATAACCTTTCAAGCTGCCGGGGGCCCTCACGGCCCAGCGTGCTCGAGCACTGGGCCCTCGAGCACCACAGCACCGCCCTCCGGGTTGCTCACAGGCGGCTCCGGAAGGCGGTGCCGGTCATCGGCGCTGGCGCGTGTCTCTGCGGGCGAGTAAGAGGGACACCCGCTCTCCGGCCATCGCTCGGCACCCGGCAACCATGTAAGCCGGGGCACCCCGACGTAGACGCCGGACGTGGCCGCACAACCGTGACAGAGGACCGCATCCCGGCCGCGGTGGACGCGGGTGGACGTGTGGTCGACGACGAGAATGCCCCGTCATTCGTCGTGCTGACCGACGTCGAGGGGAACGAGGCCTGGGTCTGCACGTTCCTGGACCGATAAGTCGCGGAGGTCAACGCTTCGCCGGCGAGTCCGTTGCGAGCTGCGGCCACTTGCGCCCATCGCCGTGTGAGAGTCGCCTAGTTCGCCAGCACTCCTGATGGGCGCAGTGTCACCCCGTAGATCACCTGATGGTATGGCGATGTCGAGAAAGCCGGCGGCTTCGACGAAACCGCCCAGACCATGTAGACGCGTCCCGGTGCGATTGCCTCGCCGATATAGTCGCCAAGGAAGTAACCGCGAGACTGCGCGGCGAGCACCGAACGCGGACCGACCGACGTCGGCGGCCCGAAGCTGCGTCCGTGATCGCTCGAGACCGATATCTGCTGCTGCACGGTCCCACCGTCTCGCTTAGGGTGTATCCGGGTGCCGTAGCCGACGTAGACGTTGCCCCCGCGGGCTACGACATCGACGTTCACCCGCTGCACCCCTTGGACGTCACCGCGCGACACTTGCACTGGCGACGACCAGCTCCTGCCGTCGCGGGAGAACGACTCGTACACGGGGTCAGTGTTGCCGACGCCGCCCTCCCATACTGCGTACATCACATGAGTGACGGAGTCGATGTCTGCGGCAAACAGGCAGCAGCGCACCCCAGTTGCGTAACCGTCTGCGTGCGCGGCGACCTCACTCTTACGCGACCAGGTCTTGCCACCGTCATGCGAGGTCGACGCATAGATCGACGCCTCCGCGTCGATCGCAGCCGGCGCGAGATTGCTGAGCAGTAGTCGACCCCGCGGTGACTCGGGCTGCGCACCAGGAACGATGTCCGGGACCTGGCCGGGCGCCTCGTAGTAGGTGTCCACGATCGCGCCATCTGGCCGGATCATCGGCTGCGAGTTCTGGGTAGAGCGGTGCATCGGCGTGACGTAATGCGTGCCGCTCCAGGAACGGCCCCTGTCGTTAGACCAACGCACCGCCTGCGGATTACCGAGGAACGCTCCTCCGCCAAAAAGAAACGGAGTCCAGAACTGGTAGATCCGTCCGTAGTGCGGGCTCGCCGTCGAGTTGTCGACGACAATCCAGTTCTTGTCATCGGAGTACTTGCAAGAAGAGCTCTTGTGCGCATAGAAGGGCTTGCTCCACGTCTGGCCCCCATCGGTCGAACGCAGCACAGCCACTGCGGATGGGCAGCTCGTGACATCGAACAGCAGAACCGAGAGATACGCCGTGCCGTCCGGACCGAAAGCAACCGAGGGATCAGACGCGCGCTCGTATGAGCCGCCCATGGCGCGGGTGATGCCGCGCACCGGCATGTGGTGCCAAGACGCGCCCGCGTCGACGGTCCACGCAACGGAGATGTCCACCGCTCCACCGTCTTCGAAGCGGGAGTCATGCGCAGCAGCGATCGCGACGTCGGAGTTCGTCGGCGAAACGGCGACCACAGGCTCCACCACGGTGTCCGGCTCGGAACCGGGCTGACTAGGGATGTCCTGACGAGTCACCTGACCCTGATGAACCACAACCGGCGAGTGAGCGCGGGCAGCGACCGCCGGAACCCCCGCCCAGCCCAATGCGACGACGCACGGAAGCAGTAGCAATGCCCGACCACCGACCCGCTTGTTCATGAGGACCTCCAATGAGAACCGCGCGGATTGCTGCGACCCAACTGTTCCACGTCGCGCCCGGACGCGGTAGACCTGTGGCAGCCCTGTTGGGAAGGCGGCCCTCAACGTCGGCATATGGCCAGAACGGAAAAGCGGAGAAGTTCAAACGTTGAGTGGCGCGCGCGACGAACCACGGAGTCACGGTCTATGCGCAGCTGGCAGAGCAGCTGCCGCCCTGCAAAGGGGTGGCTGGGGCGCAGCGTCGACGTCCTCCACGACGACCGCTGGCATCGAGGCGTCCTGCGCGGCTGGCGGCGCTGCTCAGCGTTCACGTACTCCCCCGCTGGCGCAACGTCGCGGTCTCGAGCATCACCACGGCGGACGTCGAAGCGTGGGTCTCGCAGCTCACCGCTGGCGGACTGTCGGCCTCCCGTACCCGTCAGGCGTACCTCGTGCTGAGAGGCGTGCTGGACACCGCTGTGAAGGCCCGCAACGTCGCGTCCAACCCTGCACACGGCGTCGAGCTTCCCCGGACGCCGGAGAGCACTCGGCGCTACCTGACGATGGCCGAGCTGGAGGCGCTGGCGGAAGCCGCCGGAGACTATGCGCCTCTCATCCGCGTGCTCGGCTACTGCGGCATCAGGTGGGGCGAGGCGGTGGCGCTCACGGTCGCCAAGTGCGACCTGCTGCGCTCCCGACTCGTCGTGGACTGCTCCGTCGTGGACATCGCCGGCACGCTGACCGTGGGCCCGACCAAGAGCGGCAAGCGCCCCTCGTCCCGCACGAGCTGAGGCACACCGCGGCCTCGCTGGCCATCAGGTCCGGAGCCAACATCAAGGTCGTGCAGACAATGATGGGCCACGCCTCCGCGACATGACCTGGGACCGCTACGGGCACCTCTACGATGATGACCTTGACAACGTGGCCGAGCGCCTCGACGCGGTACGTGCGGAGTTTCTGCGGACAACTTGCGGACAATCTGCGGACAAGGCCGGTAACGTCGTCAAGTTGGGATGAGGCTAGAGCGCCTCTGACCTGCGGTTTCACCCGCAAGCGCCCGTAGCTCAGCTGGATAGAGCACCGGACTTCTAATCCGACGGTCGCAGGTTCGAATCCTGCCGGGCGCGCCTTTCCTCTCGCTGAAGCTGAGCGCCGATCCGGGCGCGGTACGCCGCGAGATGACCCGCGATCCTCGCGATGTGCTCGCCACTACACCCTCCGGATCCGCTCGTCAGGGTAGCGGCCCGGGCTCCCGTCAGCCCGAAAATGTCTCGGCTCGATTACCTGACGTGCAGGTAGATGTCCGGGCACTGGCCAGGGTGGCTGAAGAAGAACGGCGGGCAGGTGTTGGTGTCGTCGGCGACGAAAGCAGCCGTGCTGAAGAAGACGATCTTGCTGCCGTCCATGCTGATCGCCGGGTCGGTGCTGGCGTCGTCGGCCTGCTGACCTGACGAGCTGACGCTCACCCGCGTCGTCGTACCGGCCTGGAGGTCTCGTACGAAGATGTCCGGGCACTCACCAGGCTCGGGGAAGGACTGCCCACCGGGCGAGTACGTGCAGGTGTTGGTGTCGTCTGCGACGAGGTTGGTGGCGATGGAGTCGAACGTCACATACCGGCCATCGCCGCTGATGTCCGGGCCGAACGTCGATCCGCCGCGGATACCGGGACCGTTACTCGGCCCGTCGGACTGGGTTCCGTCGGTTGCCACGCTGGCCCGCACCGTCATACCCGTCTCGAGGTTGTGCACGAGGATGTCGGTGGCGTCGTTGGTATCACTCGGAACGAGATTCGTTGCATCCGATGCGAAGACCACCTGTTGCCCGTGATTGCTGATGGCTGGCTGGAAGTTGCCTCCGCCTTGCGCCTCGACACCGGCGCTATCCACGCTCACCCGCGTGGTGACGCCGAGCAGGCGGTCCCGCACGAAGACGTCGAACGCGTCGTTGGTGTCGCCGGGCACGATATCGGAGACGAAGGATGCGAAGGCCACGTAGCGACCATGAGCGCTCAGGCTGGGTGATGACGCCGGTGCGGCGGTGCCGTCCTCCCGAAGGCTGACCACTTTGGTAGAACCGGACCGGAGGTTCCGCAGCACGATGCCACCGTTGGTCGGCCGCCGGGTCAGGTTGGTGGCGTTCGTCGTGAAGGCGACGAGGCGCCCGTCGAGGCTGATGGTGGGCGAGAAGCTCGGGCCGTTTCCGATTTCGCCACTGGTTGACTGACTGACCAGTGTCGTCGTCCCCGTTACCCGGTCGTGGACGAAAACGTCGGACGCGTTGTTGGTGTCACCGGCCACCAGGTTGTTGGCCGCCGAGTCGAAGACGACGAACCGGCCGTCGCCACTGACATCGGGACGGCTGCTGTCACCGTTGCCCTGCTCGCCCAAGCTGCTCACACTGACCCGGCTCGTCCGGCCGGTCGCCCGGTCACGGACGAAGACGTCGTTGGCGTGGTTGGTGTCGTTGTGGACGAGGTTGTTGGCGATGGAGTCGAAGACCACGACCGAACCGTCGGCGTTCACGTTCGGCCGTGCGGAGCGGCCGCTGATGTTGTTGCCCTGCCGCTCCCCGGTGTCGACGCTCACTCGGACGGTCTTGGGAGCTGGGGTGCCCAGCCGGCCGGCAGTGGCGGGTGCCGTTATGACAACGGCGGCGACGAGCGCCGTACCCGCAAGATACCTGTTCTTGTGCATTGGCCTGCTCCTTGGCGTCGCCTGGGGGAGGGCGCACCAAGCGCGCCCGACTACAGCCAGACGCTAGGGGTCGCGGGCGGTCCGCCGCTATTGGACTTTGGTCGTAGTACCTCGACCCGCACCTCCTGTCTATGCTGGCAAAGAAGTCGCCGACCGAGAGGAACACGATGCGACCGGAGACACCGCACGGGCGAACGGCCCAGGCAGGCGCCGAGCTGAGCGACGCCGACCTGACGCGATTCGCCAAGGAGTTCGGCGCGAGCGCTCATCACCGGCTGATGCAGAACGCCGTCGCCAAGACTGCCGTGGAGGATCTTGCCCTCGACCGCGCGCTCGTGACCTCGATCGACCACACGTTCTCGAACGTGCTGACCGACCGCAAGGTGACCAACCAGGAGAAGAGCGGCCGCTGCTGGCTCTTCGCCGGTCTCAACCTTCTTCGCACCGGCGCCGCTGAGAAGCTCGGCGTCAAGGACTTCGAGTTCTCGCAGAACTATGCCTTGTTCTGGGACAAGCTCGAGAAGGCCAACTACTTCCTCGAAGCCATGATCACGACCATCGACCGTGACGGGGACGACCGGACCGTTGCTCATCTGCTCTCTGAGCCCATCAGTGACGGCGGCCAGTGGAACATGTTCGTGGCGCTCGTCCGCAAGCACGGGCTGGTCCCCAAGTCGGCGATGCCGGAGACCCACTCGTCATCGAACACACGCGGTCTCAACGACGCGCTGACCACCTTCCTGCGCAAAGCTGCCCGCGACCTGCGCTCGCAGGCGGCAGCTGGCGCGTCGCCGGAGCGGCTGCGTGACGCGAAGAACGAGCTCCTCGAAGCCGCCCACCGGATCCTGGCCATCCACCTCGGCACGCCGCCGACGGAGTTCATCTGGCAGTGGACCGCCGAGGACAAGTCCTTCCACCGTGACGGCACTCTGACGCCGCTGCAGTTCGCCGAGCGTTACATCACGATCCCGTTGGACGACTACGTCTGCCTCGTGCACGACCCCCGTGACTCCAGCGAGCTCGGACGGACCTACACGGTCGAGTTCCTTGGCAACATCGTGGGGGCTCCCCCCGTCGTCTACCTGAACACCGGCATCGACAAGCTGCGCGAGCTCGCCATGAGCACGATCGTCGGCGGTGAGCCCGTGTGGTTCGGCTGCGACACCGGGAAGATGAGCAACACCAAGCTCGGCATGTGGGACGCGGCGCTCTATGACTTCGACGGCGTGTACCACGTGGAGCTCGCGATGACCAAGGCCGACCGGCTCGTCTACCACAACTCCCTGATGACCCACGCGATGCTCTTCGTCGGTGTGGACATCCTCGACGAGTCTCCGCGCAAGTGGCGGGTGGAGAACAGCTGGGGCGAGGAGTCCGCGGACAAGGGTCTGTGGACGATGAACGACAGCTGGTTCGGCGAGCACGTGTTCGAGATCGCCGTACGACGTGAGTACCTGGACGCCGAGCTTCGGAAGGCGCTCGAGCTGGAGCCGATCGTGCTTCCCGCCTGGGACCCGATGGGTGCGCTCGCGCGCGGGCGGTAGCGGAGCTGCTCGCCCGGGCGAGCGGTCCGCGGCGAGTCAGCCCTTCGACGCTGCGGCCGCGATGGTCTGGCTGAACGCGGTGACTGAGCTGAGCGAGCTCGCGATGTCTTTGCCGTTCAGGCGCACGGTCGGCGTACCGCTCACCCCGTCCTTGGACGCGGCCTCCGTCGCGCTGGCCGCCCAGTCCTTGAACGTGTCGTTCTTGATGCAGGTGCTGACGGCGGGACTGTCGGCGCCGGCCTGCTTGGCGTAGGCGACCAGCTGGTCGTCGCTCAGACCGGGCGTGTTCTCGGCAGGCTGGTTCTTGTACAGCAGGTCATGGAACGCCTTGAACGTCTTGACGTCGGTGCTGTTGCTGACGCAGGCCGCTGCGTTCAAGGATCGGCTCGAGTAGTTGGTGCCCTGCGACATCCGGTCCAAGATGGCAATCGGGCGGTACTCCACGTTGAGCTTGCCCCCAGTGACGTACTTCTGGACCGTCGCGCCGAACTTGTCCTCGAACGACTTGCAGTTGGGACACTGGAAGTCCTCGTACACCACCATCGACGCTGGGGCGCCGAAGGCGCCCATGACGAACCCGTAGCTCGGCGTTGCGTTTGCCACCCCACCGGCGGCCACCGTCTTGGTGCTTTGTTGGCTGTTCTTGACGATGACGAAGACACCCACCACGACGACAAGGACCGCGACAGCAACGGCGCTGACAGTCAGGGTGCGACGGCGGCGCTCGGCAGCCTGCTGTTGCCGGCGCATCTCCGCCACCTTGGCGGCAGCCGCCGACCTGCGCTCTTCGTCGCGGCGCTTGTTGGACTTGGCCATAGGAACTCCTACCTCTCGTCGTCGATCGGCGTCAGTAGCACGGTGTCCAGCGCCATCTTGCTTCTCGGCCAGCTGGCTATCAGGACCGACAGGATCAGCAGGCCGCAGTCACGAGCGATCTCCCACGGGTACTTGGCGGAGGCATCCTGTACGAGCGAACCCGAGCCACCGAAGCAGCCGCACTCGATCTGCAGCCCGCGCGCCCACGCAGAGGCGATGCCGACGATGAAGGCGAGCTGCAGCAGTGCCGACAGGGCGCCGGTAACGCGAAGCGCCAACCCGACCACCAGCAGTGAGCCCAGCGCAACCTCGAAAATCGGCAGGCCAGTCCCCACCGCGCGCACCATCGACTCGGGGAGGACCCGGAAGTTTCGGACCGAGCGGATGCTGTCGTCGATGTCCTGCAGCTTGAGGTAACCGGCCACGATCCACACGAGGCCGACGACAAGGCGCGCCAGGATGCTGACCCAGGGCCACCAGGACCGCACGATGGTTGTCCGCAACCGCGGCCGCGCGGCGGCGACTGTGCTCACGTCGTACCTTTCGGGGAGGGCCAGGATGCGCTACCGATGGTAGCCAACGGACCCTCGCCCGTCGGAGTTCCCTCGAACGGCGGCGAGAGGGTCGGCCGGTGACGCCGTAGGCTGTCCAAGGTGAATGACCGGCTGGTATGGATCGATTGCGAGATGACCGGGCTGCGGCTGGATGCCGATGCTCTCATCGAGGTCGCCGCGCTCGTCACCGACTTCGAGCTCACTGTCCTGGGCGACGGCATCGACATCGTCGTCAAACCACCGGCTGAGGCCCTCCAGCAGATGGGCGAGGTCGTGACGGCGATGCACACGGCGTCGGGCCTGTTGGAGAAGCTCGACAGCGGGGTCGACCTCGCGACGGCCGAGACCGCCGTGCTGGACTACATCCAGGCCTTCGTACCCGAGCCCGGGAAGGCGCCGCTGGCTGGCAACACCGTCGGAACCGACCGGCTGTTCCTCAGCCGGGACATGAGACGGCTGGAGTCCTACCTGCACTACCGCATCGTCGACGTCTCGTCGATCAAGGAACTCGCCCGCCGCTGGTATCCGCGGGCCTATTTCGCCAGCCCCCGCAAGCAGGGCAACCATCGGGCCCTGGCGGACATCCGCGAGAGCATCGAGGAGCTGCGCTACTACCGCGCCGCCATCTTCGTCACGCCCCCCGGCCCAGGCTCGCAGCAGGCGCGTTCGCTGGCGAGCGAGCACGGCGGCTCGGTCACCTCCGAGGCCGCCTCCGCCGCTGCCGCCGACTGACCTGCCGCCGCCACGACACCCCCGCCAGCCGTTACACTTGTCCAGCCGCTCGGCGACCGCGGTCGTCGACAAGCCATGGTGGGTGTAGCTCAGTTGGTAGAGCTCCTGGTTGTGGTCCAGGAGGCCGCGGGTTCAAGTCCCGTCACTCACCCCAGTCGGTAGTCCAGTGCTACTCCAGTACGGCGCCACCGTGGCGCAGCCACCAGGAGGCAGCTTCACGTACCTTGCCCGGGTAGGCGCTGTCCTGAACAATGGTGTCGAGGCTCTTGTCACGGCGCATGCCCAGGCCGTAGAGGATCGAGCGGTCGACCATGGGATGGTCACCAGTCAAGCGGTCGACCAGCACGCCGAGGTCCGCGCCGCTCGGAGGCAGGTGGCCCAACGTCACCGCTACGTCTCTCAGCACCTGCTCCTTGGCCTCCGGAACCCAGCTCAGCAGCTTCTCCTCCTGCTCCGGCCCGGCGAGGTACGTCAATAGCCGCAGCATCCGTGGCAGGACCGGCTCCTCCCACTGACCGGCTTCGATCTGTTCCACGAGGGCGGCAGCCACATACCCGCGGAACGGGCTACCGAGCAGAGCCAGGCTGGAGTAGTGCCGGTGCTCGCTTCGGACGGCAAACAACGCCTCCCGAATGATCCTCGGCGTCATCGCATCCTCGTCGTACAGCGATGCCGACGGTAGCTGGGCCCGGACCCGGTCGGCCACCTGCTGTGACACCTGTTTCGCCGTCTCGGGCAGGACCCATTCGCCGTACGTCGCAGCCGTCGCGAGATCGCCGTGCCCGGGCAGGCCGCGGGCAGCATCCATCAGGCGCGACTGTGCGGCATCCGGCATGACGACAAGGACTGCTTCCAGCCCTTCGATGTCATGGGAACGCTGACGCATCAACCTCAGCAGCGTCGTCTCGATGAGATCGATCTCCGCGTCGCTGTACTGCCCGGATCTGACCTTGTAGGCGACGCCAGTGACAGCTGCCTGGAAGACAAGCTCGCACTCCGTCTGGGTGAAGTTTTCCAGCAGGATCTTCGCAGCCTCAGGAGTCCGAGATATCTCGAGAATCCCTACCGGGTCGTTGACGACCTGGACAGCCGGGTCCTTCAGGTAATCACCGGTCGCCCGCAGCAACCAGGACGCGGCAACCCGGTGCTCCAGGAGGATCCTGATCGCGCCGAACCGCTGGACGTAGGCCAGTCCGACGCTGCGCGCCATCTGGTCGACGAGACGGTAGGTCAGCTCCTCCCATACCGAACCGTGGAGGTAGAGCATGTCGGGCGTGCACACGTAGTAGCCGAACTCGCTCCAGTCCAGACCGGTCGCGTTGTCGGACCTCAAGACGTCGAGCAGGAAGTCGAGCCTGAGGTGGAACTCGTCTGACTGCGGGTCCAGCACGGGCGTCCACGCCCGTTGCGCATCTGGCGAGTAGGCGCGCCGCAGCGCGTTCACCACTCCGCTGAGCTGCCCGGGCGGCAGCTCGAGCACGCGCTCATAGGCCGACAGCACGGAGAACCGCGGCTGCATCTTCCCCGACTCCCAGCGACTGACGGCGCTGCGGTCTGCCTGCAGCCCGGTGTCGCTCAGCGCAGCCATGAACGGCCCCCCCAGCGCCAGCTCGGAGTTCTCATGATGAAGTCGTGACATCAACAGCAGCCAACCCACGCGCGAGTCGACATCCACTGTCGATGCGCCGAGCGCCGTGCGATCTTCCGGCACTTGATATGGCCGGCCTCGTCTACCCGTGGACATACGCCCCTCCTCGCTTTGTCCAAGCGGCTTCCCCCGTCTTCACTGTAGGCCCTCCGACGATTTATTGCACTTCTTACACGATATTAGTTTTTTGGCTGAGACTGTCGCTCGAGGGCTTAGCCACTCTCAGCGAGACAGTGGCGGCATCGCAGCGGGCGACGCCTCTACCTGGGTCGTGACGACGCTTGGTTTGTGGTCGTGATGTCGGTTCCCAGGCCGTGAACAGCTGGGATCCGCCCGAGGCGGCCCGCCTGGAAGTCCTCGAAAGCCGCGACAACCTCTGCCCGAGTGTTCATCACGAAGGGGCCACCCCACGCCACCGGTTCGCGGATGGGTCGACCGCCCAACACCAACACCTCCAGCGATGGCGATCGGCTTTCCTGCACGCGATCGGCCGTTACCCGCACGTCGTCGCCCGAGCCCAGCACGGCAAGGTCACCAGCGCGAGCGGCGGAGCGCTCCGGGGCGACCGCCCCTGCGCCAGCGAGAACATAGACGAGCGCGTTGAAGTCCGGCCTCCAGGGGAGCGTCAGGCTCGCCCCGGGTGCCAGCGTCGCATGCACCATGGCCATCGCTGTGTACGTGGACCCGGGCCCTGACACCCCACTGACCTCGCCGGCGATGACACGAACAAGCGCGCCGGCGTCCGGCGTGGTCAACAGGCCGGCGCTCGCACCGCGGAGGTCCTGGTACCGCGGCTCGATGAGCTTCTGCGCACGGGGTAGGTTCACCCAGAGCTGGATGCCGTGAAACAGCCCGCCGGACTGGACGAGCCACTCCGGCGGCTTCTCGATGTGCAGGATTCCCGCTCCCGCGGTCATCCACTGGGTGTCGCCGTCGCTGATGGTGCCGCCGCCGCCGTTGCTGTCCTGGTGGTCGAAAACGCCGTCCAGCATGTAGGTCACCGTTTCGAACCCGCGATGCGGGTGCCACGGGGTGCCCTTCGGCTCTCCCGGGGTGTACTCCACCTCCCCCATCTGGTCCATGTGGATGAAGGGGTCGAGCAGCGACAGGTCGACGCCGGCGAACGCGCGATGCACCGGAAAGCCCTCACCCTCGAAACCACGAGGAGCGGTGGTCACCGAGCGCACCGGTCGCGGTCGGGCGCCGGGCACACCCGACGTAACCCGGGGTAGCACTGTCAGGTCGTCAACGGTCACAGCAGGCACGGTATGCGCTCTTCCTTTTTAAGTCTCGGGCGACTCATCGGCTAGAGTAGTTGAACTATCAACCATACATCAGTATTCCCGCTTCGGTGAAAGTTTGGCGGCTGGACCGCGCTGGAACCGCACCTGTGCGCAGAAGTTGCGCGTAGCTGCCGCTAGACCGCGCTGGAACCGCACCTGTGCGCAGAGTTGCGCGGACAAGCGGAGGGTGGCCCGCCGGTCGGCTACTCGGCGGTTCGTGTCGCTCGGAGCGTCGCAAAGATGTCGCCGAGCGGCTCCGGTGCAGGCTCGCGTCCCCGCTCGACGAACCACTCATAGCGAAAGACACGAGCGAAGACCGGCCGGGGCAGCTTGAGGATCAGCCGCAGCGTCCGGACCCCCGAGGGTGCCGTCGCCTGGCTCACGTGAGCGGCGATCGCTGCTCGCTTGACAGGCAGCTCGTCGCGGATGTCGATCCGGTGTGTGATGTCGCGGCGCGCCGTATAAGTGTTCTGGGCGGATGGGATGGACAACCCTGGCAGCACCCAGCGGATCAAGCTCAGGAGGCGTACGCCGCGTCGCACCACGTCGCGATCGATCGTGGCTTCCAGCACGACGGGCGTCCCGGCGAGGGTCGCAGCTCGCGCGCCGACCACGTGCACCTGCTTGTGGTCGGCATGGCCGTAACCGCCCGCGGCGTCGTACGTCGTCAGCACCCCGGCACGTTCCTCGATGAGGATCTCCGCGAGCTTGCTAGCCGCCTCCTCGACGGCTGCGTGCGCGAATGGTGTGTGGTCCGGGCTCGAGGTGCCGGCGAAGCCTGAGTCGCCATAGCCGAGCAGGACGACCCGGGCGCAGCCGATCTCGCGAGCCGAGGCTGTCAGCTCGTCGAGGCGCCGATCACCGAGGGACAGGTCGCCCGTCAGGTCGGGCGACGCCAGACCTGCCTCACCCACCGTTGCGACGACGAGGATGACGCGGTGCCCATCCGCGACCGCCTTGGCAAGCGTTCCAGCGGTGTAGAGAGCCTCGTCGTCCGGGTGCGCGTGGAAGGACACGACGGTGAACGGCGGACTCACCTCGGCCGGCAGGTCAACGCCCGGCGCGGGGCGCGCTCACGCTGAGGCGGCGAGCGGTTCGAGCCCGCTGCCGCCGGGACTCCGCGGCGACCCGTCGCTGAGCGGCGGCGTACAGCACTTCGGCGCGCTCAAGAACGGTTCCCCACCCAACGGCCGGCGGCACCGCCCGGTTGTGGGCAGCGATGGCTTCCCGGGTGTGCTCGTCCAGCACGAGCCCGGCAAGGGCGTGGACCATCTCGTGGTCACTGCCCGCGAGGAAGCCCTCTCCCCCGTCGGCGATGAACTCACCGACGCCGCCGTTGCGGCTGGCGATCACGGGGAGGCCCGCCGACCGCGCCTCCAGGGCAGCGATGCCGAAGGACTCGAGCACGGCCGGTGCCACGTACAGGTCGGAGCGGCTGAAGAGCAGCCGGATGTCCGGGCGCTCCAGCCGGCCGGGCAGGCTCACCCAGCCGTCCATGTCGTTCGCCCTCAGGTAGTCGATCATCGTGTCGCGCAGCGGGCCGTCTCCGATGATGACGGCGTGCAGAGCGATGTCCTCGGGGACCATGTCCCGTAACCGCCTGAGCATGCGAAGGAGCGGCATGGGCCGCTTGCGGCGCGACAGCCGCATGACGCTGGCAATCGTGACGGTCCCTGGTGTCCTGGGCGCCGGCGTGGTCTGCCAGTCCCCGACATCGATGCCGTTAGGGAGTACGGCGACCGCGGCGCCGCCCAGGGTCCTGCTCACCGGGTCCGCCGCCGAACGGCTGACGGCCGACCAGATCACCGGCCACTGTCTATGCCCGACGATGCCCCAGGCGATGTCGGGCGACGGACCCGTTCGTGTCCACAGAGAGTGCACGGTGACCACGGTCGGGATACCTGCCTGGGCCGCAGCGCGACCGGCCAGCATCGCGAAGGGGGAGATGAGGGAGGCGTGTACGTGGACCATGTCGAAGCGGTCTCGCGTCAGCAGACCGGGCGAGGTGAAACCGGTCAGGAAGGGACGGACAGCTCGCTGCGAGATCGGGCTGGGGACCCGCTGCACCCACGCGGGGTCGGGATCGGCGATACCTGAGCCCAAGTCCTGGGGGGTCTGGGTGATGACCGTTGTGTCGTGCCCACCCGCGCGTTGCCGGACAGCGAGGTCGTGCACCTGCATCTCGATGCCGCCAAGACGAGGCAGGTAGTAGTCGGTGACGTGCGCGATCCGCATCAGGCGGCCACCCCGACGGCCTCCCGCGGCTGTCCCGCCCGCAGTCGGCTGCGCCGCCGCCACGCCCACACGGCGAGCCCCGCTCCGCCGACCGGGATCTCCAGCCCGAACGTGAAGGCTCGGTAGATCAGGACGCCGGCCACGGTGGTGACGGGATCGCCGCCGAAGGCAATCAGGAGTGCCGTGATGCCGACTTCGACGAACCCGGTGCCGCCCGGCGTGATCATCGCCAGCGTCAGCACCCGCTCCAGCGCGTAGCCGGCAAAGATCTCGGGCGCCGTGAGCGTCGTACCGAGCATGTGCAGGCTGGACCACAGCAGCAGCGCCTGCAGCGCCGAGTAGGCCAGCATGCCGATCGAGAGCTGCACCCAGCCGGTGCGAAGCAGGCCGATGCTCTCCCGGCGCAGCTCGACTGCGGTCCGGCTCAGGTCGACAAGGCGGCCTGAGCGCGCCAGCTTGAAGGCCAGCTGAACGGGAGGCGTCGCCAGTCGGCCGAACAGGGCGGCGGCGCGCTCGCTGGACAGCGCGGTGAGGACCACCAGCAGCAGGGCGCCGAGCGCGATCATCGCCAGGGAGGCGATGTTCGCGAGCTGCGGATGATTGGTCACATCACCGGTCAGCAGCAGCGCTGCCAGCGCGAGTGCCGGAAGGCTGAGCTTGGCCATGACGTCCCACAGGTTCGTCACGAAGGTGTAGAGCGTGAAAGCGGGCTGGCTGAAGCCCCAGCTCCGGCTCATCCAGTAGTTGAGCCCGATGCCCAGCGCGCCACCCATCGGGACCAGGTTGGAGACGGCGCTGCCCGT
>JBBQKY010000010.1:0-29659 GCA_038327385.1 Propionibacteriales bacterium | reverse complement strand
GCGCGGGTCTAGTCCTCGTCGGCTTTGCCTTTGGCGAGGTTGGAGGTGATGAGGTCCATCACCGAGGAGTCGGCGAGCGTGGTGGAGTCACCGGCCGGGCGGTTCTCGGCGACGTCGCGCAGCAGCCGCCGCATGATCTTGCCCGAACGCGTCTTGGGCAGCTCCGGCACCACCATGATCGACTTCGGTTTGGCGATCGCCCCGATCTCCTTTGCCACGTGGTTACGCAGCTCGGCGACCACATCGGCGCCCCCGTCGCCCGCACTCTCGCGCAGGATGACGAACGCCACCACCGCCTGTCCGGTCATGTCGTCGTTCGCCCCGACGACGGCCGCCTCCGCCACCTTGGGGTGCGAGACGAGGGCCGACTCGATCTCCGTGGTGGACAGCCGGTGACCGGAGATGTTCATCACGTCGTCCACCCGCCCGAGCAGCCACACGTCGCCGTCCTCGTCGAGCTTCGCACCGTCGCCGGCAAAGTAGACGTCTGGGAAGCGCGACCAGTAGGTGTCCTTGTACCGCTGGTCGTCACCCCAGATCGTGCGCAGCATCGCCGGCCACGGCTCGGTGAGCACGAGGTATCCGCCGGACCCCTTCTCGACAGCCTTGCCAGCGTCGTCGACGACCTGCGCGGAGATACCCGGGATCGCCTTCATCGCCGAGCCGGGCTTCCCGGACGTCACGCCGGGCAGCGGACTGATCATGATCATGCCGGTCTCGGTCTGCCACCAGGTGTCGACGACCGGGCAGCGGTCGCCACCGATCTCCTTGCGATACCACATGTACGCCTCGGGGTTGATCGGCTCGCCAACCGACCCGATCAGGCGCAGGCTCGACAGGTCGAAGTCCGCAGGCACTTCGGCGCCCCACTTCATGAACGTCCGGATGGCGGTCGGAGCGCAGTACAAGATGTTGACCTTGTACTTGGCGATGATCTCCCACCACCGGCCCTTGTGCGGGGTGTCGGGCGTGCCCTCGTACATCACCGACGTGGTGCCGTTCGCGAGCGGTCCGTAGACGATGTAGGAGTGGCCGGTCACCCAGCCGATGTCGGCTGCTGTCCAGAAGACGTCGGTGTCCGCCTTGAGGTCGAAGATCGCCCAGTGCGAGTACGACGTGCCGACCAGGTAACCGCCGGTCGTGTGCAGGATCCCCTTGGGCTTGCCGGTCGTGCCGCTGGTGTACATCACGTAGAGCGGGTGCTCGGAGTCGAACGCCTCACACGTGTGCTCGGCGCTCTGCTGCCCGACGTACTCGTGCCACCACAGGTCGCGGTCGTCGTTCCAGTCCACGTCCTGCCCGGTACGACGGACCACGAGCACGGTCCGCACGTCCGGGCACTTCTCCAGCGCCGTGTCGACGGCCGGCTTGAGCGCGGCGGGACTGCCTTTGCGGTAGCCACCGTCCGCGGTGATGACCACACGCGCGTCGCAGTCCAGGATCCGGTCCTCGAGGGCTTGTGAGGAGAAGCCGCCGAACACGACGGTGTGTGGCGCGCCGATCCTGGCGCAGGCGAGCATCGCGATGACCGTCTCGGGGATCATCGGCATGTAGATCGCGATTCGGTCGCCGGTTTCCACCCCCAAGGAGGTCAAGGCGTTCGCCGCCTGGCACACCTCCTTGTGCAGGTCCGCGTACGTGATGGTGCGGGTGTCCCCGGGCTCGCCCTCGAAGTGGAACGCCACCTTGTCGCCCTTGCCAGCCTCGAGGTGGCGGTCCAGGCAGTTGTACGCGGCGTTGAGCTTTCCCCCGACGTACCACTTCGCGAACGGCGCGTTGCTCCAGTCGAGGACCTCGCTGAACGGCTCCGACCAGGTGATCCGGTCAGCCTGCTTGGCCCAGAAGGCCAGCCGGTCGGCGGCCGCCTCGTCGTAGACCGTTGCCTGCACGTTGGCGTGCTGCGCCAGATCCTCGGGTGGGTCGAAGTGCCGCGTCTCGTGAAGCAGGTTCGACAGGGACGGGGTCGTGGTCATCGAGGTCTCCGATCCAAGGTCATGCTGACGCGACAGGGTCGTGCGGTGTTCCCGACGTACCCACTTCACCAGCCCACATGCCGGGGCGCAAGAGACGCAGTGAGCTCGTGCCTCAGCGGGGAGCGGTGGGCAGGACGGTCCGCTTGAAGGTGAAGTTGGTGACGCCAGCGAACGACGCATACCAGGCCGCGAGGGCGGTCAGGATTCCCACGTAGCCGCCGAGGTGCGTCCACCCGTCGGACCCGGCGATCTCGCCGATGGCCAAGATGAAGAAGGTGAGCGTCAAGAGCGCGAACACCGCGAGGACCGCGCCGCTCACCCGGCTTGCGGCGACGGTCATATAGAGGGTGAAGATGCCCCACGCCAGGAGGTAGACACCGATGGCGTTGCCCGCGTCGTTCGCGCTAGCGCCCGTGAGGTCGGTCTTGCCGGCGAGATACCAGAAGGAGACCCAGAAGGCGCCATAGGAGCAGAACGCCGTCGCCCCGAACGTGTTGCCTTTGGCGAACTCCCAGATGCCCGCGGCGAACTGTCCGATTCCCCCGTAGGCGAGAGCCAGACCGAGGACGACGCCCTCCGCCGTGCCATCCAGGATGTTGGCGTTGAACATGCTGAGCACGAACGTCGTCAGCGCAAACGCAGCCAGGCCGAGTGGAGCAGGGTCGGCGATGTGTGAGCCAGGTGGGACAGCCGAGTGAGCGTGATCGGTCGTACCCGACGCTCCGGTGTTCGTCGATGCCATGGTGACTCCTCACGTCAGACGAGATTTCCGGCGGAGACCGGCGGAGGCCACGCTAGAGACGCATCCCGCCCGGCTGTGGGAGGCGCGGCGGGCCACCCGCGTCCGCTCGAAGTCTCCACATTGGCGCCGAACGTGCGAGGCCGTATAGTTGTCCGGGTGTCGCCTAGACACAACAACCGCTCGTGACACAGACGGTGGGTGGCAGTTATCGAGGTCGACGGTAAGCACCCGCCCACTACGTCCACAGCAGATCTCGCGGCGGCCGCGGAAGAAGTCGTGCGGCACGCGCTGGCAAGGGCGGCCGAGGCGAGAGCCGAGCAAGGCGAGCCGGAGGCGACTGCTGAGCCCGTTGCACCCGAAAAGCCGACTCACAAGCACCCACCGGCGAACGGGTCGTAGCGCGAGCTCACCACGAGCGCCGTCAGCTGAAGTCGATGAGCAGACCATCGTCGGGTGCATTGGCGCCGGCGCGCGTCGCGTCCGCGAGACCCGTCACGGCGGCGCGGAAGCAGATCGCCTTCCAGGGCATCAGCATCCCGCTCGAGCCCCTGCCGTAGCTGTCGTAGATGGCTGCGACCTCCGCCAGCAAAGCTTCCCGGTCGCCCGGGGTCATCACCGCGACGTACGAGCTCGACGCCACGTATCCGACGAGAGCCTCCCGGCTGAAGTGTTGCCAATGCCGGAACACGCGCTGCTCGCACGTTGCGAAGAGCTCGGACTCGGCAAGGGGGTCCCCGATGAAATCCTCGGTCAGTCCGACGAGGCCCAGGACCTTCCGCACCCACGGCACCTTGAAGTCACCGGCGTTCCACACCAGGGCCAAGATGCCGCCGGGGCGAAGCACCCGCGCGATCTCGGGGAGAGCGCGCCCCTCGTCGAACCAGTGGAAAGCCTGCGCGGACACCACGACGTCGACGGCAGAAGCGGCCAGTGGGATCTGTTCCGCACGCGCGACGGCCTTCCGGGCGCCCGGCGCCACGCGCTGAAGCTCCGACAGCATCGGCACTGAGAAGTCGGTCGCGACGACGCCGTGCCCCAGTGCCGTCAGAGTACCCGTGAGCTTCCCGGTACCGGACCCGAGCTCGAGAACCCTCGCCGGCTTGGCTCCGACCAGCCAGGCTACAGCCTCCGCCGGGTATCCGGGCCGGTTCTCAGCGTACGTCTGGGCGACGGTGCCGAAGCTGGTGGCGCGACGGCGCAGATCCTCGGCGTCCATGGACTCCGAGAGTAGTGCACGCAAGGCTCGGTGCCGGCGCCTGGCGCGGCCCGCTCGCACGCTCAATACGCTGTCGTTATGAGCACGCCGGGCGACGACTTCTTCGGCGCTCTCTCGGCTCTCGAGGGCGTCCCGTCGGCGCTGGCTGCGGCCCGCGACGGAGTGGACGCGCTGCTTCGCGACAGGGGTCTCCGTCGTACGACGCCCGCCGCCACCGCCGAGTCGTTGCTCCGCGGTGCCGTGGCCTCGGCACAGCTTGCCGGCAGTGTGAGCTCTCTGGATGACGTACGCAGAGGTGCGGGTGACGAGATCGGGCGGGCGGCTGCCCGGCTCTACTCAGAGCTGCTCGGGCTGGCTCCGGTGGTGACCCGGTCACCGCTCGGGGCGCTGGCGCGCCTGCACACGCTGGCGGTCGCCGGCACGATGTCCGCTGAGCAGGTCGGCCGGCCACGCGATGGCCCAGAGTCTGCGGCGATGCTCCGCCGGCTGGGCGCCATGCTGCTGGCGCCGACCGCAGCCCCGGCCATCGCGGTCGCGGGCCTCGCCCATGCGGAGCTGGTGACGGCGGCGCCCTTCTCGTCTGCCAACGATCTCGTGGCCCGAGCGCTCGAGCGGCTCGTGCTGGTGAGCCGGGGAGTCGACCCAGCCTCCGTGACGGTCCCGGAGGCCGGGCACCAGCGGCTCGCCGACTCCTACCACCGGTCACTAGCCGCCTACGCCACCGGGGAGACAGCCGGACGCCGTGCCTGGCTGCTGCACGTGGCGTCAGCCGTGACCGGCGGCGCCGGTGCGAGCCCGCTTCGCGAGTAAGTGGTCGGTGGACGTGCGAACGACGCCTTCGGAGGAAGGCGTCGCTCGCTTGCACAGGTCACGGCGACCAGGCGTGCATTTACCAAGTATCGGCCCAGTGAGCTGGGCGCGACTGCCCTGTTCGAAGGGCGGCTCGCCGCGTGTGTGCCGGTCCTGTGCAGCTCTCGAGTTGTTGCTTCCTTTGTACGCCGACCGAGCCGTCGTGGGAAGACCTATCGGTGGGTTACTTCGTCACGCCCCGCTGCGTTCGGCGTGTCACCACGGCGACAGCCCCGGCGGCTGCGGCGCCGGCGCCGACAGCGACGGCCGCCAACGTTGCGCGACGGGCCTGCCGCGCGCGACTGGCACGGAGGGCGGTGGGCTTGCTGAAGTCCAGCACGGGCCAGCCGCGATCCACCGCCTCGCGACGAAGCGCCTTGTCGGGGTTCACGGCGTGCGGATGGCCTACCGCGTTGAGCATCGGCAGGTCGGTTGCGGAGTCGCTGTAGGCGAAGCAGTCACGCAGGTCGTAGCCCCGGGTCCGGGCGAGCTCCACGATCGCCGTCGCCTTGTTGACGCCGTAGGCGTAGAACTCGATCTCTCCGGTGTAGCGCCCGTCCTTCACCTCCAGCCGGGTAGCGATCACGGTCGTCACGCCCAGCAGCTCGGCGACCGGCTCCACAACGTCCGAGCCGGACGTCGAGACGATGACCACCTCCCGCGAGTGCATCTGGTGGTCGTGGATGAGCTCGAGCGCCTCGTCATAGACCAACGGATCGACGATCGAGTGCAGCGTCTCGGCGACGATCTGGCGTACGGTCTCGGTCTCCCAACCGTTGGTCAGCCCGGTCAGGTAGCGGCGCATCCGCTCGATCTGGTCGTGGTCGGCCCCACCGGTGAGATAGACCAGCTGCGCGTACATGCTGCGGACCACGGACTTGCGGCTGATCAGCCCGCCGTCGAAGAACGGCCGGCTGAACGCGAGCGTGCTGGAGGTCGCGATGATGGTCTTGTCGAGGTCGAAGAACGCTGCGGAGCGCGCCTCGGACGGCAGCATCAGGCGGTTCACCTCCAGCTCGTCCTGACTTTCGCCCATTCTTTCGCAAACTCTTTTCAAATCCGACAAATCCGGCAGCATTCGTCCCGTGCCAGCGGCCCCGATCCTGTGATTCTGCACCGAGCAGCCCAGGGGACTCGCGCCAACCCGCCGGAAGGGGGTACGGTATGCAGAGAACATGCACCGAGCAGGAAGCATGTTCGCGCAAACTCCAGCGGCATCCCCCCGCCGCTGGACATATAGAGTCTAGGTCCCACCCCCCCGGGACCGATCGACTCTCCGGCAGCCCCTGGTACCCCCCCACCGGGGGCTGCTGCTATTCCCGCCCCAAGCGCGTATTCCCGCCCCAAGCGCGTCGTCCACAGCAGCCGACGGCGTGGCACCCCATCCACAGCCGATGGCACGTCGCCGCCCACGCTTGCCTTTCACCAGCACAGTTGCGGCATGGACAGCGGGTCATCGTCGAGTGCCCGGCCGCTGATCGTCACCCGTGACCAGGACCTGCTGGAGCAGCTTCTCCGCTTGTGCGCAGCCGCTGGCGTCACCGCGGACCGCGTGGAGTCGATCGAGGGCGCCAGGCAACCCTGGGCCCGCGCTTCGGCGGTCCTTGTCGGTGCCGACCTGGCCGCCGAAGCGGTGCGGCTGGGTCTGACGCGACGCGACAACGTCGTCATCGTCTGCGGAGCACGAGAGGAAGCAGCACTGTGGCGCCAGGCTGTCCAACTGCGCGCCGACGACGTCTTGGTGCTTCCGGCAGCGCAGTTGCGACTCACCGAGCAGCTGAGCGACCTTGCCGAAGCGCCCCTTCGCGGTACGACAGTGGCGGTCAGCGCCGGCAGCGGGGGCGCGGGGGCGTCCACGCTGGCGAGCGCCTTGGCGCTCACATCTGCCAGCGTGGGTCTCCGCACGCTGCTGATCGACGCCGACCCTCTCGGTGGCGGCATCGAGCTGGCCGTCGGCTGTGAGGACCGCTCGGGTCTGCGTTGGCCGGAGGTGGCCGCCACTGAGGGCCGGGTGAGTGCCGCCGCCTTCCGGGCCGCCCTGCCCAGCGTGGGCTCACTTGCCGTGCTCTCCTACGACCGCACCGGCTCGTCGGCCACCGACCCCCGCGTCATGCAGGAAATGCTCGGCGCCGCACAGCGCGGATCCGAGCTGGTCGTCGTGGACATGCCGCGCCGCCTCGACGAAGCGGCTACCGAAGCCGCGCTGTGCACCGACGTCTTCCTGCTGGTTGCGACGTCGGAGGTCAGAGGCGTGGCCTGCGCGCAGCGAGTGCTCGCGCTGCTGCGCGAGCTCTGCGCAGACATCCGGGTGCTCGTACGCGAGTTGCCCGGGTCTGACCTCTCGCCGCAGAGTGTCGCCGAGACGCTGCAGCTGCCGCTCGCCTGCGCCATCCCCACTCGACGTGCGGTGGCGCGATCGGTCAACGACGGGTTGGGTCCGTTGAGCCGGAGAGGGCTCGAGCGCGTCTGCCGGCAGGTTCTGGACGATGTCGGCATACCGCCGGGGTTCGGCAGGTGAGTGTCGTCGAGCCCGAGCTGCTCGACCGGATCCGCATGCGCCTGACTGAGCAGGGCGCCGACGCGACGCCCGCTAACGTGGCTGCAGCTCTGCGCTCGGAGGGTCGTCTCGTCGGCGACGCCGCGGTGCTCGAGGTCGTCGAGGCACTGCGGCTGGACTCGGTGGGCGCCGGACCGTTGGAGGCTCTCCTGGTGCGGCCCCGGGTGACTGATGTGCTGGTGAACGGCCCCACCGAGGTCTACGTCGACAGCGGTGCCGGACTCGAGCTCACTGCTGTCCAGTTTGCCGATGATGCGGCCGTACGACGTCTGGCGCAGCGGCTGGCAGCCGCCGCCGGCCGGCGCCTCGACGACGCTTCGCCGTTCGTCGACGTTCGGCTTCGTGACGGCACTCGGCTGCACGCGGCGCTGGCGCCAGTGGCGCGGCCCGGCACCTGCCTGTCACTGCGGGTCCCCGCCAGGACGGCGTTGTCGGTCGGCGACCTGGTGGCGGCGGGGTCGCTGACGCCGGCCGGCGCTGCCCTGCTCATCGAGGTCGTGCACCGCCGGGTGGCGTTCCTGATCTCCGGCGGAACCGGCAGCGGCAAGACCACCCTGCTGGCGGCGCTGCTCGCGGAGGTGGAGCCGCGCGAGCGGATAGTTGTGGTCGAGGACTCGAGTGAGCTCCGCCCACGGCACCCTCATGTGGTGAGCCTGGAGGCTCGGCAGCCGAACGTCGAGGGGGCGGGCGAGATCACCCTGCAACATCTCGTGAGGCAGGCACTGCGCATGCGCCCGGACCGTCTTGTGGTGGGTGAGGTGCGCGGAGCCGAGGTCAAGGACCTGCTCGCTGCTCTCAACACCGGTCACGAAGGCGGGTGCGCAACCGTGCACGCGAATGCGGTCCGTGACGTACCGGCTCGCCTCGAGGCTCTCGGTGTCGCTGCCGGGCTTCCCCGCGAGGCTGTCCACTCGCAGCTGGCCTCCGCCGTCGATGTGGTGATCCATCTGCGTCGGTCGACTGACGGACACAGACGCGTCAGTGAGCTGGGCGTCGTCACGCGAGTCGATCGGGGCCTCGTCGCAGCGGCTGTCGCGGTGTCTTTCACCGAGAGCGGCGACCCGGTCATGGGTGCCGGCGCGGACGCGCTGGACCAGCTGCTGGCAGGAGGACGGAGATCGTCATGACGGGGGCAGCTGCCGCGGTCATGCTGTCCTGCTCGGCCTTCCTCCTGGTACCGGGTCGGGATGCTTCGCTTGCCCGCCTGGGCGATCCGAGCGCGATCGGCGGGTCGACGGCGTCCCGGTTCAGCAGGCAGCAGAGACGATTGGGCCTCCTGGGCACAGGTGGGGTTCTGCTAGTGGTGTGGACCGGTGGCGGCGGCCGGCTCGTGCTCATCGTCATCGCGTCGGTAGCGACCCTGGCGGTGGTGAGGAAGGTGGTCGGACTCTGGCGTCTTCGTCACACGCGTCAGCAGCACAGACGGGCTGCGATAAGCCTATGCGACAGCCTGGCGGCGGAGCTTCGCGGCGGCTTGCCGGCGCTGTCGGCAGTGACCCGTTCCTGCCACGACTCCAGCGACCTCGCACCGGTGCTCTCGGCAGCCCGGCTCGGCGCGGACATTCCGGCTGCCCTCCGCACCTGCGCAACCGCACCCGGCGCCGACGGGTTGCGGGCCGTCGCGGCTGCCTGGGAGGTGGCTGCGAGCTCCGGCGCAGCACTGGCCGGCGTACTCGAGCAGTTGGCAGTGAGTCTGCGCAGCGACGAGGACGCCAGAGCGGAGGTCGCTGCCACGCTGGGGCCACCGCGAGCCACCGCGAAGATGCTGGCCGGTCTTCCGCTTGCGGGTATCGCGATGGGCGAGTCGATGGGTGCCGACCCGGTGTCCTTTCTGCTGGGCACGTCGTGGGGACTCGGGTGCCTCTCGGCCGGGCTTGTGCTCGCCCTGCTCGGCGTGTGGTGGGTCGAGCTGCTGGCGTCGTCCGCGGAGCGTTGACGTGGTCGGGTTCGCCGTCTGCTGCGCTGCTGCCAGCGGGTGGCTGTGGCACGCCCCCGGCAGGCTGTGGCGCCTCGTCCCCCTCCCCAGGCAGCCAGGTACGCCGGCCGGCCGGCGTACCTGGCTGTCGTCCCGCGTCGAGTCCCCGGTGGCCCGGGGATGCCTCTGCGTGTTCGTTCTCGGCTGCCTTGGACAGCTAGTCGGTGGGCTGGTGGGAGCGGTCGTGGGGTTTCCTGCCGGGATCGCGCTGTCGATGTGGATCGGTCGTCTCGAGCCGCCTTCGGTGGTAAAGGCTCGCGAGGATATCGACCGGGACCTCCCGCTCGCCGTTGAGCTGTTGGCGGCTTGCGCCAGCGTCGGACGAGCTCCGGAGGAGTCGCTGCCGGTGGTCAGCCGTGCCGTCGGTGGTGCGCTGGGAGAGCGTCTCGACGAGGTGACTGCCCGGCTGTCTCTCGGTGCAGACCCGGTGGCCGAATGGTCACGGCTCGCGCGCGACCGGCAGCTCGGAGAGCTCGGGCGCACGATGCTCCGGTCCATGGAGTCCGGCGCTCCGCTGGCGGACGGCCTCTCGCGAATGGCCGCGGACCGGCGCCGCGAACGGCGTACCCAGACCCAGCTGCGGGCCCGAAACGTCGGCGTCAAGGCTGCAGCCCCGTTGGCGGCGTGCTTCCTGCCGGCGTTCATGCTCATCGGCGTCGTACCAACCGTCGCCGGGAGCTTTCAGCACCTGTTCGGCTGAGGCCGCGGCACAAAGACGGAAGCGGTCGATCCCCAGAAGAACGGGCGGCTCTCGCCATCAACAGGGGCAGCTGAACTGTCTGCTCGACGGCCTGGACTTCGCGACGCTTGCGATGTCAGCGATTCAACTCCGCTGCGCCGCCTTCGGCGAGCGGACAACCCTGAAGGGACGTTATATGACACACCGGATTGCAACCAAGGTCGCAACCGCTCGCCGGCTGCGCGACGAGCAGGGGATGACCACAGCTGAGTACGCGGTGGGCACGGTCTCGGCGTGCGGCTTCGCCGGGATCCTCTACGAGATCCTCACCTCCGGGTTCGGCCAGTCGCTGTTGCAAGGCCTGCTCAACAAGGTGATGGACCTGCTGCCGTTCTGACAGCCCTGTCGGGTGGGGTGTGGTCAGCACCGCACCCCACCCGAGCGAAAGGACACTCATGACACAGCCAGCACGCAACACCCGAGGCCGGGACGGGATGGTGACGGCGGAGGCGGCGCTGGTGCTGCCTTTGGTCGCGTTGTTCTCGCTGGCGTTGATCTGGTTGCTGTCGGTCGGTATCGAGCAGGTGCGGGTCGTCGATGCTGCCCGCGACGCGGCGCGGGCCGTTGCCCGCGGTGACGATGACCCGGCTGCCGTCCAGGCGGCCCTCCGGACGGCCGGCTCCGACGCGGAGATAGTCGTCCGCCACGGGGCGGGTCTGGTGACGGTGACGGTCTCGGCGCGCGTGAGCGCGCCCGGCTGGCTCCTCGTGCCGCTGCCGGCAGTCTCGGTCACGTCTCGGGCCACTACCGAGGTGGAGGCCGATGTCCGTGGCCCTTAGGCGCGGTCGTTCGCAGGCTCGCACGCGACGGACGGAGGCGGAGCGAGGAATTGCCACCGTGTGGGCGGCCGGCTGGATGGCCGTCTGCCTGACGGTTGGCCTGGTCGGACTCGCCCTTGCGGCCGCCGCGGCGAGCCAACATCGCCTGGACGGTGCGGCCGACCTCGTGTCCCTGTCGGCGGCAGGGCGACTCCAGCGCGGGGGGAACGCCTGCGCGGTTGCGGCAGCGGTGGCTACCGCCAACAGGGTGCTGCTGGCCGACTGTCGGGTCGTCGGAAACGACGTCGTGGTCACGGTTCGCGCCCTTGTCGAGCTGCCCTTCGGCATCCGGCGGTGGGCCTCGGCTCAGGCTCGCGCGGGACCGACCTGAGCGGGTGGCAGCGGGCCGGCGCTCAGCTCGTCAGGTGGACGACGACCATCGACTTGTCGAGTGCCACCGTCCGGCGCTGTCGAGCCCCACTGGGCGGGTCGAACACGATCGTCGCTCTACCCTGGGTCCGCCGCATCAGGTACACGGTCCATCTCCCGCTGCCCTCGCTCGTCACCACGGCACCGGTGTCCGACTCGACCCCGGACGAGTAGTCGGCGAGCCACGCGTTGATCTGCTGGTTGCCGTCGGGAAGGGCGATGAGCGTGTGGATCATGCTGTACGCGGGTTTGGGCTGGGTGGGCGTCCGCAGCCCGAAGTGCCCCTCCCGGCCGGCCAGGTACTGCAACTCGTCGGCGAACTCGTAGAGCAGCGTCCCGACGATGCCGGTGAGCCCGTTTCGGAGCAGCGCCTCGACGGAGAAGCGGCCGGCGGTGGTGGGGTCGGTGTCGGCGCCCGTCCACCCGGTCTCGCTGTGCCAGAGCGGCAGCTGCCCGTAGGCCTGGCGTGCCCGCTGGGCCTCACCAGCGTTGAGGTGAGGCCCAGCGTTGCCGGGGTAGAAGTGGAAGTCGCCGGCGTCGCACCAGCGGATGATGCCCGCCGCCCGCAGTGCGCGATAGTCGTGGTCGAGGTCGGGGACTTGGTGCATCAGCGCCGGACTCACCACGGCGACGTGTCGGGCGAACGCGGGGTGGTTGAACACGGCGGTATGGATGGCCTGCTGGATGGTCACGGCCCTGGAGGGCCACGGCGAGGACTGGTTCTTGTTCGCCTCGTTGGGTCCGCAGACGGCGACAACACTGTCCGCGATGGGCGACGACGCCAGCGCCGCCACATCCGCCCGCACATGCGCGGCCGTATAGGTCATGTCGCCGATGAACAGGAACAGCCCGACCCCCCGCTTCGCCAGTGCGGCGAACGCAGCCTTCTGGCCAGGGTCGTTGGGCCAGTACCGCTCACGTATGTAGCCGATCCGCAGATAGTCGATCGCCCCCACGATCGCCGGATTCGGAACCTTGTTCCGCGTGTAGACGGAAGGATCGAGCCAGAAGTGCGTGTTGGCTCCGGCCCCCTTCCGGAGGTGCGCGCGCGGGGTTACCTTGAGCGGTCTCGTCACTAGTCGTCCTCTGGTTCACCCCGAGCCAGCTACGTACAGTTCCTTTGACGCCTCCGGCAGGACGGTATCGGCCTTGCGAGCCGAGCGTTCGTCCGCCCACCACGTGGACTATCCGCGGCGGTGCCCTTCGAGAGCCGCCGTCAACAAGGAGGCGGCCGCCCACTTGTCCAAGGGGTTGTTGGCGTTCCCGCACTTCGGGGACTGGACGCAGGAGGGACATCCGCGGTCGCACTGGCACGCCACGATCGCGTCGCGCGTGGCGGTCAGCCACTCCGGTGCCGCCGCATAGGCCCGCTCAGCGAAGCCGGAGCCACCTGCGTGCCCGTCGTACACGAAGATCGTCGGGCGGCCGGTGTCGGGGTGCAACGCGGTCGAGACACCGCCGATGTCCCAGCGGTCGCACGTCGCGAACAGCGGCAGCAACCCGATCGCCGCGTGCTCGGCGGCATGCACCGCGCCGGGGACAGCGGCAGGCGCGATACCAGCTCCGGCGATCCGCGCGTCGCTCACCGTCCACCACACTGCCTTCGTCCGTAGCAGGCGGGCGGGAAGGTCGAGTGGCCGCTCCCCCAGCACCTCGCCGGTGGTCATCCGGCGCTGGAGGTAGCCCACCGCCTGCGACGAGACCTCGACGGCGCCGAAGGACATGGTGTCCTCCCCCCACTCCGATGCGAGCTCCGGCTCGATGATGGCGATCGACGTGACGACCCGTGCGATCGTCGAGTACTCCGGACGAGCCTTGGCCACCAGGGCGACGCCCTCCGAGACGTCATACCTGCGGACCAGGTAGGTCTCACCAAGATGGAGGTAGACGGCTCCGGTGTGCACGCTGGTGTCGGCCGCGTTGGTGTCGACCGTGCCGACGAGCCGGCCCGTCTCGTCCTCGACGACCCGCACTGGGCTGCCGCCCCCCGACCGGATGTCGGCGAGATCGGCCGCCCAGTCCGCCCGCGTCCAGAACCAGCCGCGCGTGCGACGACGCAGATAACCTGCTTCGACGAGTGAGCCAACCAGCGCGGTGGTGTCGCCGTCGAACAGCTCCAGGTCCGTCTCGTCGAGGGGCAGCTCCTGCGCTGCGGCGCAGAGGTGGGGGGCGACCACGTAGGGGTTTCCCGCGTCGAACACGGTTGCCTCGACGGGCGCCTCCAGGAGCACCGCGGGGTGGGTGACGAGGTAGGTGTCCAGCGGGTCGTCCCGCGCGACCAGCACGCCGAGGCCGCCCGAGGCACCACGACCCGCCCTTCCCACCTGCTGCCACAGTGAGGCGCGCGTCCCGGGGTAGCCCGCCATCACGACAGCGTCGAGACCCGCGATGTCGATGCCCAGCTCGAGAGCATTCGTCGCCGACACCGCCAGCAGGTCGCCGGCACGCAGCCGCTGCTCGATCTCACGGCGGTCCTCGGGGAGGTAGCCACCCCGGTACGGCGCAACCCGGTCCGGCAGGGACGGGTCCACCTCGGCCAGCGCCGACTTCACCTGCAGGGCCAGGGTCTCCGCGCCGTGCCGGCTTCGGACGAAGGCCAGCGTCGGCACCCCGTCCGCCACCAGATCGGCGACCAGGTCGGCGCTCTCGGCCACGGCAGAACGTCGTACCGGAGCACCGTGCTCTCCGGTCAGCGAGGTCAGCGGCGGCTCCCACAGCGCCAGGGCGGTGACGCCGTGAGGTGACCCGTCAGCCGTCACCGCGACGACAGGGGCCCCCACCAGCCGGGTCGCCGTCGCATCCGGCTGGGCGACGGTCGCTGAGGCCAGCACGAACGTCGGGGCGCTGCCATAGTGCGCTGCCACCCGCCGAAGCCGCCGCAGGATCTGCGCGACGTGCGCCCCGAACACCCCCCGGAAGTAGTGGCACTCGTCGACCACGACGAACCGAAGGGATGCCCAGTACGGCGCCCACCGCCCGTGGCGCGGCAGCATCGTGCGGTGGAGCATGTCGGGATTGGTGACGACGTACGTCGCATGGGCACGGGCCCAGTCCCGCTCCTCCGGAAGCGAGTCGCCGTCGAAGGCCGCCGCCCGGACTCCCGGCACGCCCAACCCCTGCACCGCGCAGAGCTGGTCCCGTGCCAGCGCCTTCGTCGGCGAGATGTAGAGGACGGTGTCGCCACGGTCGCCCGGCTTCTCGACACTGCGAGTGATCGCCGTCAGAGCCGGCAGCAGGTACGCGAGCGACTTGCCTGACGCCGTACCGGTGGACACGACCACATGACGACCGGCCCAGGCGTGCTCTGCTGCGGTCACCTGATGACTCCACGGCCGCTCGATCCCGCTCGCTCCCAGCGCCTCGGCGACGGCTGGGGCTGTCCAGGCCGGCCAGTCGGCGCAAAGTGCTGACCGCGCGGCACGCACCTCGAGGTGGGTGAGCCGGTTGCGCCGGCGGGGTCCCGCGGCGAGCCGGCGAGCTGTCGCCGCTGGGTCGAACAGGCTGGGAGGCCGAGTCACAGTGATGGAATCCTCGCACCTGGACGGGGTGATCCCGCGCCAGCGGCTTCCTCTGGCTAGACTCCGGGCGGTCACATCCTGTGTGATGTCACGCACGCACGCAAAGGCACGGGCCATCGCGCCCCTACTGGAGGTATCTGATGTCCGGGCTCACTCTCGCCGCCAGCAGCACGGATGTGTCGCTCTCGGGGGGCAACGTCACGCTCGTGGTCGTGGTGGCACTCATCGCCCTTGTCGCTCTGGGTATGGCGGTCGTCTTCCGCAAGGAGGTGCTGGCTGCTCCCGAGGGCACGCCGAACATGCGCGAGATAGCCAAGGCGGTCGAGGAGGGGGCACAGGCCTATCTCACCCGGCAGTTCAAGACCCTCGCCGTGTTCGCGGTCCTCGCCTTCGCGCTGCTTTTCGTCCTCCCGGGTGACGCATCGGTCCGCATCGGCCGATCCCTCTTCTTCATCCTCGGCGCGGGATTCTCGGCGTCCATCGGCTACATGGGTATGTCGCTCGCGGTCAAGGCCAACCAGCGGGTGGCCGCCGCCGCGCAGACCACCGGGCGTGACCCGGCGATGCGGGTCGCCTTCCGCACCGGCGGCGCCGTCGGCATGGCCACCGTTGGCCTGGGGCTGCTCGGAGCCTCCCTCGTCGTGCTGATCTACCGCAGCGACGCGCCGTCGGTGCTGGAGGGCTTCGGCTTCGGCGCCGCACTTCTCGCGATGTTCATGCGGGTCGGGGGCGGTATCTTCACCAAGGCAGCCGACGTCGGCGCCGACCTCGTCGGCAAGGTGGAGCAGAACATCCCGGAGGACGACCCACGCAACGCCGCAACCATCGCCGACAACGTGGGCGACAACGTCGGAGACTGCGCGGGTATGGCCGCCGACCTGTTCGAGTCGTACGCCGTCACGCTCGTCGCGGCGCTCATCCTCGGCAAGGTGGCCTTCGGCGCGCAGGGTCTGGTCTTCCCGCTGATCGTGCCGGCCATCGGCGCAGTCACGGCCATCCTCGGCGTGTACCTGTGCCGTCCCCGCCCTACCGAGGGCGGCCTGAAGACGATCAACCGTGCCTTCTACATCTCGGCGGCGTTCTCTGCCGTGCTTTGTGCGATCGCGGCCTTCGTCTATCTGCCGGGCACCTTTGGCGAGCTGACCGATCGGTCCGGCGGAGCAGTGGGCCTCGAGCAGATCTTCGGACGAGTTGGGCTGCCGCTCGCGGGCGCAGGCACGCCGACGGGTGACCCACGTGTCATCGCGCTCGTCGCCGTGTTGATCGGCATCGTGCTAGCTGCCGCCATCCTGGCGTTGACCGGGTACTTCACCGGAACAGAGCATCGTCCGGTCAAAGACGTCGGTACGACGTCGCTCACCGGTGCCGCCACCGTCATCCTCTCGGGCTTGTCGGTAGGTTTCGAGTCGGCCGTCTACACAGCGCTCGTGATCGGCGCCGCGGTCTACGGTGCATTCCTGCTGGGCGGTGGCTCGATAGTCATCTCGCTGTTCGCGGTTGCTCTTGCCGGCACGGGGTTGCTCACCACGGTCGGCGTCATCGTGGCGATGGACACGTTCGGCCCCGTGTCGGACAACGCCCAAGGCATCGCCGAGATGTCTGGGGACGTGGACGAGAAGGGGGCGGCGATCCTGACCGAGCTGGACGCCGTCGGCAACACCACGAAGGCGATCACCAAGGGCATCGCCATCGCCACGGCGGTGCTCGCCGCGACCGCGCTCTTCGGGTCGTTCACGGACGCCGTCACGACTGCCGCCGACGACCTTCAGGGCAATGCGGAACCAACCCTTACTCAGACGCTCTCGCTCTTCGGTGTGCTGAACATCGGCGACCCCGCCAACCTGGTCGGGCTGCTGATCGGCTCGGCCGTCGTGTTCCTCTTCGCCGGGCTCGCCATCAGCGCCGTCGGTCGCGCCGCCGGTGCCGTCGTCTTCGAGGTGCGCCGCCAGTTCCGCGAGATCCCCGGGATCATGGAGGGGACGGGACGTCCCGAGTACGGCAAGGTCGTCGACATCTGCACCCGCGACTCGCTGCGGGAGCTAGCGACTCCCGGCCTGCTCGCCATCATGGCTCCGATCGCTGTCGGTTTCGGTCTCGGCGTCGGCCCGCTCGGCTGCTTCCTGGCGGGTGCCATCGGCACCGGCACGCTGATGGCGGTGTTCCTGGCCAACTCCGGTGGTGCCTGGGACAACGCCAAGAAGCTCGTGGAGGACGGCGTACACGGCGGGAAGGGCTCGCCGGCGCACGAGGCCACCATCATCGGCGACACCGTCGGCGACCCGTTCAAGGACACCGCAGGTCCCGCCATCAACCCGTTGCTCAAGGTGATGAACCTGGTCTCGCTGCTGGTGGCCGCCGCGGTCGTCAGGATGACGTACGGTGCGGACGCACACACCACCCTGCGGATCGTCATCGCGGTCGTCGCGGCGGGCATCGTGGCAGTGGCCGTCTACATCTCCAAGCGGCGCCCGGTGGCCATCGAGGATGCGGACACCGAGAGGTCTGCCACCGTGGCGCTCTGACGCCGGGATTGGAGGCTCTCGTGTCCAGGAGGGTCTACCTCCACGTCGGTATCGCCAAAACCGGCACGACGTACCTGCAGCGCACGCTCTTCGCGAACCGTGCGTTGCTGGAGCGGCACGGAACGCGTTATCCCGGCCCCGGCCTCGGCGCGCACTTCTTCGGCTCGCTCGACCTGCGGGGTGCGACGTTCCAAGGCCACTCCTACCGGCGGTCGAAGGGGGCGTGGGGGCGGCTGGTCGCCCAGGCCAACGCCTTCACCGGGAACACGCTGATCTCGCACGAGACGTTGGCGCACTGCGACGCCGACCAGATCCAGCGGGCGGTGACCAGCTTCTCCACGGCTGACGTGCGGGTGGTGGTCACCTGTCGTGACCTGGGGCGGCAGCTACCGGCGATGTGGCAGGAGAAGGTGAAGAACCGAAGTGCGACGCCATACAGCTCCTTCCTGTCCAAGGTCGTCACCGACTGGTCGCGAGCGCCCGGGCCGCGCGGTTCGTTCTGGAGGGCACAGCACGTGGAGGGTCTCGTCGGCCGTTGGGCGGCTGCTGTCGGGATGACCAACGTCCGCGTCGTCACGTTGCCGCCGAGGGGGGCCGAGCCCATGGAGCTGTGGAACCGCTTCGCCCGGGCGGTGGATCTGCCCGACCTGGACTACGTCTTCGCCGAGGAGGGCGGGAACTCCTCACTCGGGGTGGCCGCGGCCGAGATGCTTCGCCGGCTCAACCCGCTGCTCGACGACCTGCTCGACTGGCCGACGTACGACCTCCTCGTCAAGAGGGGTCTGGCGGTCAACCTGCTGGCCGGACCGGACTCGTCCGGCAGGCTGGCGCTCCCAGCGGCGTGGCACCGTGACGTCATGGCGATAGCTGATTCGACGGTGCGGTTCCTCGCGGATTCAGGCGTCACGGTCGTGGGTGACCCGCAGGACCTTCGGCCGCAGCTGGCCGGTCCCGCCGGCCGGCAGCCGTCGGATCTGGACGAGTCCGAGGTGCTCGCCGTAGCGCTGCGAGTGGTCGCTACCCTCCTCGCCTCCCCCGCGGACGTCGTACCGCGCGAGGAGCACGGCACCCGGCGCGCAGTCGGCCGGCTGATCCGCATGGTCAGGCCTCGGTAGCGGCTTCGGTGCCCCCGAGCAGTCGGCGAGCAGCTCGCCGGCCGGCCTTCGCGAGACGACGCGGCTGGTGCGCCAGCCCTGCATCTGGGTCGTCAGAGGAGTCGGGTCGACCTCGCAGGCTCTGGTTCCGATCCCGGAGCTTGCCGGCGTGGCTGAGCAAGGCGGCGGCCGCCTTGATCGCCGCTGGCCCCAGGTCTGCCTCGGTCAGCCCGGTCGGTGACACGTACTCGGAGGAGGGATCAGCCGGGAGAAGGTCCGCCAGGTCTCCCTCGACCTGGTATCCCGCAGCCGCCAGGTCGTCGATGAGGGCGCGCGAGCGCTGCCTCAGCCACGGCAGCCGGTGCGGCGGCAGGGACAGGCGCGGCGAGCCGCCACGAAGCACCTTGTCCGCGAGCAACAGCCGCACGAGCGCGTTGTAGCTGTTCGTCTGCATCTTCGTGACGCCGAAGTTGAGCCGACGCACCAGCTCGGTCTCCGCAACTCCCATGGACGGGTTGCTCCGCCTGGTGCGGGTGTCGTAGCCGGCCGGGTCGAGACCGGTAGTTGCGCAGAAGCGCTTCCACAACGCGTCGCCCTCGCCGCCCGGGAGCGGGACGGTCAGCACGTGGATCCGCTCGACAGGCACGAACCGGGCCCACCGCTCGAGGACGTAGGCAGCGTCGTGCATCCCCCAGAACAGCCGGCCGAAGGGTTCGGGTGCGTCCAGGCCCAGCTCGACGAGATCGTCGACGAACTTCTCGAGCGTCACCGTGTGCTTGTGCTTGATGTGCTCCTGCCAGTCCGAGGCCAGCTGGCGGGCGAAGTCGCGGGCGGTGAACACGATGTGCACCTCGTACGGCGCAAGCGGGGCAAGTCCCTTGCCGATGCGGTCCGGTGCCGCCGCCGCCAGCAGCTCGCTCGAGAGGATGACCGTCCCGCCGTCCCACTCCCGGGACCGTTGGACCAGCAGGTCCCATTCCCCCCGGAACCGGTCGGCGCGTTGACCGAACCAGCGCATCCGGCAGAAGTCATGGGCGGCGCGGAAGGACTGGCCGATGTCGGTGTACGGATAGAGCACCCCTGCGGCCGCCAGCGCGTCGACGTTCTTGAGCAAGACGGACTTCAGGTACGTCGTTCCGGTCTTGGGGGCACCGATATGGATGAAGATCCGCTTGGTGGGCTCCGGTTGGCCGCGACGTGGCTCGGTGTCCATCGATCTCCTCGCTCGACTGGGCATCGGCGACCCTACCGGCTGGCCATCCGGCACGCGGCACACCCGCCGCGCGCCGCCAACCTTGTCACCCGCCGGTGGAGCGGTGCCCTACCATTGGTGCCAGATCTGTAGTGCGGTCGCTGGGTGGGCCATCGTCATGGGCGATCAGCAGGATGACCATAGTGCCAGCAGCCGTCATCGTTAGGACGTGACCTTGACTGATCCGATAGCGGGAGACGCCGCTGCGGTGACCGAGCGACCGGCCTTCCGCGTCGTCCAGCGGACGATCATGCGCGCCGACCAGGAGCTCGACATCCGTCCGCTGTACGTGAGCGGCCTCTCGAGCTTCAGTGGCGGGGAGAGCACGTCACGGCAGTCCGGTGACTCCGACCCCGAATCCCCGGCACCCTCCGTACAGGACGGCCGCGACTCCGCCGCCGCAGCCGACCGCTCCGGCTCCGGGGTCGAGGGCCTGGGCGCCTTCGGCAAGATCACCGGGGAGCTCGGAGCGACGGCCATGCCGGAGCGCAGGCTCACGTTCGGCACGTACTTCAACGCTTTCCCGGCGAGCTACTGGCGCCGATGGACCGATCAGCAGCTGGTCCGGTTGACTGCTGAGATCTCGGGCACCGGCACGCTGATCGTCTACCGATCCACGGCCAAAGGTCATGTGCTGCGGGCCGACTTCGCCGTCGTGAGCTCGGACACGGTGTCCACCGTCGAGTTCGACCTGCCGCTCAAGCCGTTCATCGACGGTGGTTGGTACTGGTTCGACATCGAGGCCGGTGACAGGCCGATGCGGCTGCACTCTGCTGTCTGGGGCTTCGAGACCGACAAGACCGAGCCGGCCTCCGTCTTGTCGATCGGCATCCCCACGTTCAACCGGCCCGACTTCTGTGTCGACCAGCTGCTGAAGCTGTCGCGGGCGCCCGCCGTTCTCGACATCCTCGACGAGATCCTCGTCGTCGACCAGGGCACCCAGCGCGTCGTCGACCATGAGCGCTTCGACGAGGCGCACGATGCCCTCGGGTCCAAGCTCCGCCTCATCGAGCAGGGCAACCTGGGCGGCTCCGGCGGCTTCTCCCGGGTGATGAACGAGGTGGCGTCGAAGGGCGTCGCCGACTATGTCCTCCTTCTCGACGACGACGTCGTCTGTGAGCTGGAGGGGATCCTGCGGGCGGTGGCCTTCGCCGACCTGGCGAAGACCCCGACGCTCGTCGGCGGGCAGATGTTCAGCCTGTACGACCGCTCCGTGCTGCATGCCTTCGGGGAGACGGTCGCCAAGTACCGGTGGTTCTGGGGACCGGCTCCGCACACTCTGCACGGCCACAACTTCGCCACCAAGCCGCTTCGCTCGACGCAGTGGCTGCACCGCCGCGTCGACGTCGACTACAACGGCTGGTGGATGTGCCTGATCCCGACCAAGGTGATCAAGGAGATCGGGCTGTCGCTGCCGATGTTCCTCAAGTGGGACGACGCCGAGTTCGGCCTCCGGGCGCACGACGCGGGCTACCCCACGGTCACGTTGCCCGGTGTCGCGGTCTGGCACGTGCCGTGGCACGAGAAGGACGACACGATCGACTGGCAGGCGTACTTCCACCGCCGCAACCGGATCATCGCTGCACTGCTGCACTCGCCGTACGACCGCGGCGGGCGGCTCATCCTGGAGAGCTTCGAGACCCAGGTCAAGCATCTGCTGTCCATGCAGTACGGCCCGGCGGAGATGGGGCTGATGGCCATCGAGGACATCCTCGAAGGGCCGCAACGCATGCACCGCGACGTGCTCAAGCGGCTGCCGGAGCTGTTCGAGCTGCGCAAGGGCTACGACGACTCGCGCGCCCAGACCGACCTCGACGTGTTCCCGACCGCGGGCCGGCGCAAGCCGCCTCGGCGCGGCAAGGAGCCGACCGCGCCCAAGACGCGTGTCGCCCGGGCCAAGACGATGGTGGCCAGCACCGTGCGTCAGGTGCTTCCAGTGCGTGCCCTGGCCAGGGAGCGGCCGGAGGCCAACGTGGCGCACATCGACCTCAAGTGGTGGCTGCTCGCCCAGTTCGACTCCGCGTTGGTCTCATCCGCCGACGGCAGCGCCGCCGCCTGGTACAAGCGTGACCCCCAGCTGTTCCGCGACCTGCTAGCCCGTTCGGTGGCCCTGCACAGCAGGCTCGTCAAGGAGTGGCCACGTCTCGTCGACGAGTACACCGCCGCGCTTCCCGAGCTGGCGTCGCCCGACACCTGGAAGCTCACCTTCGACGAGTCGATCAAAGCCGACGAGCCGGTCTCCTGAGGCGCATTAACGCCTTCCCGCGGCGCTGAGGCATCATCGTTGCGTCATCAGCATGCGCTGGGACCAGCAAAGGGAGCACAGCTACGTGGCACAGGAACGGCACAAGCTCGTCATCGTCGAGTCTCCGGCGAAGGCGCGCACGATCTCCGGTTTCCTCGGAGACGGCTATGTCGTCGAGTCGTCGGTAGGTCACATCCGCGGCCTGCCGAACAATGCGAGCGAGGTCCCGGCCAAGTACAAGGGCGAGAGCTGGGGTCGCCTCGGCGTCAACGTCGACGACGGGTTCCGCCCCGTCTACGTCGTACCCGCCGACAAGAAGAAGCAGATCAGCAAGCTGAGGTCGCTGCTCGCAAACGCCGACGAGCTCTATCTCGCGACAGACGAGGACCGCGAGGGCGAGGCGATCGCCTGGCATCTGCTCGACGAGCTCAAGCCGAAGATCCCGGTACGCCGGATGGTGTTCCACGAGATCACCCCCCAGGCGATCGCCGCGGCCATGGACGCCCCCCGCGACATCGACGAAGACCTGGTGGAAGCGCAGGAGACGAGGCGCATCGTCGACCGGCTGTACGGCTACGAGGTCTCGCCGGTGTTGTGGAAGAAGGTGATGACCGGAACGTCGGCGGGACGTGTCCAGTCCGTCGCCACCCGCCTCGTCGTCGACCGCGAGCGTGAGCGGATGGCGTTCCGTTCCGCGTCGTACTGGGACCTCGAGGCCAGCCTGGACGCCGGAGAGTCGCGTACCCCGCGGCTGTTCCCTGCGCGGCTGGTCGGCCTGGGGGATCGGCGGGTTGCCCAGGGGCGCGACTTCACGCCGCTCGGTGAGCCCAAGGACGGCTCCCAGGTCGTCAGCCTCGACGAGGAACGGGCGCGGCGGCTGGCCGGTGCGCTGCAGGACCAGCCTTTCGAGGTGTCGTCGGTGGAAGCCAAGCCCTACCGCCGCCAGCCGTACCCGCCGTTTCGCACCACGACGCTGCAGCAGGAGGCCTCGCGAAAGATGGGCTTCGGAACGGGCCGGACCATGCAGGTCGCGCAGCGGCTGTACGAAGAGGGCTTCATCACCTACATGAGGACAGACTCGATCACGCTGTCCGGTACGGCGATCGCCGCTGCCCGGGCCCAGGTCCGTGAGCTCTACGGCGCGAGCTATCTCCCGGACCAGCCGCGCACCTACAAGAGCAAGGTGAAGAACGCCCAGGAGGCTCACGAGGCGATCCGGCCCGCCGGGGAGAACTTCCGCACGCCGGCGCAGACGGGCCTGAGCGGTGACACGTTCCGCCTCTACGAGCTGATCTGGATGCGCACGGTGGCATCGCAGATGAAGGATGCCGAGGGTCGATCGATCTCGGTCCGGATCAACTCCCGAGCGACGACGGGGGAGGTGGCCGAGTTCGCGTCGAGTGGCCGGGTGATCACGTTCCACGGGTTCTTGAAGGCATACGTCGAGAGTGGCGACGACCCCGACGCCGAGCGTGACGACACCGAGGCACGGCTCCCGCACCTCGTCGAGGGGGACCGCCTCCGCGCCGCCGAGCTTGCCGCGGTGGGTCACGAGACGCGGCCACCCGCTCGTTACACCGAGGCCAGCCTGGTGCGCGAGCTCGAGGAGCGGGAGATCGGCCGGCCGTCGACGTACGCCTCGATCATCAGCACGATCCTCAACCGCGGCTACGTGTACAAGAAGGGCTCGGCGCTGGTGCCGGCCTGGCTCGCGTTCTCGGTCGTGCGGCTGCTCGAGCGGCACTTCACGCGGCTCGTCGACTACAACTTCACCGCGGCGATGGAGGACGTCCTCGACGAGGTCGCGGCGGGCCGACGCGACTCCACCACGGAGCTCGCCGAGTTCTACTTCGGGTCCGGCGACCACGAAGGTCTCAAGGCACTCGTCAGCGAGCTCGGGGAGATCGACGCGCGTGAGCTGTCCACCTTCCGCATCGACGGCGACCTCGCCGTGCGGGTCGGGCGCTACGGGCCTTACGTCGAGACCGCCGACGGCAGCCGTGCCAATGTCCCTGCGGACCTGCCGCCCGACGAGCTCACGGTGCAGAAGGCGCGCGAGCTGCTGGCGAACCCGTCCGGTGCCGAGGTGCCACTCGGAACCGACCCCGAGACGGGTCACGAGATTCTCGCCAAGAGCGGCAGGTTCGGACCGTATGTCACCGAGGTGCTTCCCGAGGACGCGAAGAAAGGCGCCAAGCCGCGGACGTCGTCGATGTTCGCGTCGATGTCACTCGAGTCCATCGACCTCGAGCAGGCGCTTCGGCTGCTCACGCTGCCCCGGACCGTCGGCGCCGACCCGCAGAGCGGGGAAGCGGTCACCGCCCAGAACGGCAGGTACGGCCCGTACATCAAGAGGGGCAGCGACTCGCGCTCGATCGAGTCGGAGGAACAGCTCCTCACGATCTCTCTCGACGAGGCCCTCGCGATCTTCGCACAGCCCAAGCAACGCGGCCGCCGGGCGGCCGCCGGCCCGCTTCGCGAGCTGGGGACGGACCCGACGACGTCTCGAGGTGTCGTCATCAGGGACGGCCGGTTCGGGCCTTATGTGACCGACGGAGAGGTCAACGCCACGCTGAGGCGCGGCGACGAGGTCGAGTCGCTGACCTTGGACCGCGCCGTCGAGCTGCTCGCGGACAAGCGAGCCAAGGGACCGAGCACGCGCCCGACGACGAAGAAGACCACGGCCAAGAAGGCGACGGCCAAGAAGGCGACGGCCAAGAAGGCGGCCACGGCCACCAAGACGACGGCGACGCTGTCGTCGGACTGAGCCGAGATGTCGACGGGTCAGGTCGCGGCGACGTCTCCCGCCGGAGTGCTGCGAATCGTCGCCTTCCGCCGGCTCTGGATCGGGCTGGGACTGTCCAGCCTCGGCGACTGGCTCGGGCTGCTGGCGCTGACGGCGATGGCGAGCTCGCTGGCGTCCTCGAGCTACCAGCGGCAGAACTTCGCGATCGCCGGCGTGCTGCTGCTGCGGGTGCTGCCGGCGATCGTCATCGGACCGTTCGCGGGCTACGTCGCTGACCGCCTCGACCGGCGACGGACACTCGTCGTCGGCGACGTCGCCCGGGGGATCGTCTTCCTCTCGATCCCCGTCGTCGCCACCTTGTGGTGGGTCTTCGTCGCGACGGTCATCATCGAGGCCATCACGCTCGTCTGGCTGCCGGCCAAGGACGCGACGGTGCCCAACCTGGTGCCGCGCGGTCAGCTGGAGCTCGCCAACCAGCTCTCGATCGCGACGACGTACGGCTCGGCACTGCCCGCCGCCGGCATCTTCGTGCTGCTCTCGCTCGGCACCAAGGGGCTCACCTCGTCGTTCGGGTGGCTGCACGACGCCCCGGTGACGCTGTCGCTGACCTTCAACGCGTTGTCCTTCATCGTGTCCGGCGTCGTGATCGCGACGCTGCACGACATACCGGCCGGGCCGGCGCTGGCGCCGGAGGACCGCAAGGGCATGCTGCGCGTGATCGGTGAGGGCTGGTCCTACGTCGGGCGGCGTCCGCTGGTGCGCGGCCTGGTGCTGGGGATCGCTGGCGCCTTCGCGGCCGGCGGGGTCGTGGTGGGACTCGCCCGGGTCTACGTCGCCGATCTGGGCGGCGGCGATCCCGGCTACGGTGTCCTCTTCGCCGCCGTCTTCGCCGGCCTCGCCGCCGGCATGTGGCGGGGGCCGCACTTCCTCGTGGGGATGTCGCGTCGTCGGCTCTTCGGGTTCTCTCTCATAGCCGCCGGCGTGCTGCTGGGTGGCGTGGCTGTGCTCGCCAATCTCGCGATCGTCACGGCACTCACGGCGGTGCTGGGCTTCTTTGCCGGCACTGCCTGGATCACCGGGTACACCCTTCTCGGACTCGAGGTCGAGGACGCCTTCCGCGGAAGGACCTTCGCGTTCGTGCAGACGCTCATCCGGTTGTCGCTGGCGCTCGTGCTGGCGCTGGCCCCGTTCGTGGCCGGGCTGATCGGGGAGCACCGCTGGCACGTCACGAGCTCGTCGGTGCTGGACTACAACGGCGCCGCGATCACGATGTTCGGCTCTGCCGTCATCATGGTGGCTGTCGGACTGGCTGCCTACCATCAGATGGACGACCGACCCGGCGTCTCGATCCGGTCGGAGCTGAGGAGATCCCTGATGCGCGTCCACGCCGTCTATCCGGAGCGCGGCCTCTTCGTCGCACTCGAGGGCGGCGAGGGCGCCGGCAAGTCCACCCAGGCGCGCCTGCTCGAGCGGGGGCTCACCCGCTCCGGGTACGACGTCGTACTGACGCATGAGCCCGGTGACTCCGACGTGGGCCGGCGGCTGCGGGACATCCTGCTGTCGTCCCAGACCGGTGAGCTCGACTACCGCGCGGAGACGCTGCTCTACGCCGCCGACAAGGCCGAGCATGTCGAGAAGCTGGTGAGACCGGCACTCGCACGAGGCGCCGTCGTGGTGACCGACCGGTACGTCGACTCCACGCTCGCCTACCAGGGAGGCGGGCGTCGCCTGCCATCTCGAGACGTCGAGCGGGTGGCCCGGTGGGCGACCGGTGACCTGCGGCCGCACCTGACGGTGCTCCTCGACCTGCCGCCGGCCGACGGGCTCAGCCGTCTCGGCTCGCCGGACCGGGTGGAGGCGGAGCCGCTCGACTTCCATGAGCGGGTGCGGGCCGCCTTCCTGCGGCTCGCCGCGGCCGACCCAGGCCACTATCTCGTGGTCGACGCGAGACGAGACAGCGGCGCCATCGCCGCGGAGATCGCGGACCGGCTGCAGGTGCTGCTCCCGCTTGCCGAGCGTCAGCAGCGAGCTGACGCATGACGGTCTGGGACGAGCTCGTCGGCCAGCAGCGGCTGGTCGGCGACCTTCGGGTGGCCGTCGACGGGGCTGCACGTGCCCTCGGCGGCGAGATGTCCTCGGCGATGACACACGCGTGGCTGTTCACCGGGCCGCCCGGGTCGGGCCGCTCGAACGCGGCTCGCAGCTTCGCCGCGGCGCTGCTCTGCGACGTCGGCGGCTGCGGCACCTGTCTGGCCTGCCGGACCGCCCTGAGTGGCGCCCATGCCGACGTGACAGTGGTGATCTCCGACCAGTCGGTCATCAAGGTCGACCGGATGCGAGAGCTCGTCCGCCAGGCCGCGCTGGCGCCTTCGGGAGGCCGCTGGCAGGTCTTCATCATCGAGGATGCCGACCGACTCAACGACAAGGCGGCCGACGCGCTGCTCAAGAGCATCGAGGAGCCGCCGCCGCGAACGGTGTGGCTGCTCTGCGCCCCGACCGTCGAGGACGTGCTGCCCACCATCCGGTCGCGATGTCGCGCGAAGGTGCTGCGGACACCTCCGCCGGACGCCGTTGCAGCCCACCTGGTCCGCCGGGACGGTGTCTCCGAGGCGGTCGCGGCCTATGCGGCGCGGGCCTCGCAGGGACACATCGGCCGGGCACGAGCCCTGGCGCTGGACGGGCCCACCCGCACCCGTCGTCGCGACGTGTTGCGGATCCCCACCCAGCTGCTCGACCTGGGTTCGTGCATGACCTGCGCCGCCAACGTGCTCGAGGCGGCCACCGAAGAGGGCGAGCCACGGGCCGCCGCGCTCGACGCCGCCGAGATGAATGATCTGGAGATGGCCTACGGAGTGGGTGCGCGTGGTTCCAGAAGCCCGGCCTTCACGGCGGCCGCGAAGGAGCTGCAGCGGAACCACCGGCAACGCAGCAAGCGTTTCGTGCGTGACTGTCTCGACAGGTCTCTGCTGGATCTTGCCTCCTTCTACCGCGACGTGCTGGCGGTCCAGCTCGGCGCCGGGCAGCACCTGGTCAACGAGGAGCAGCGGGCCGAGGTCGGCGACGTGGCGCGACACACCACCGGTGAGGTCTCTGCCGGGCGGCTCGAGGCCATCTTCGCGACGCGTGAGGCGCTCGAAGCCGAGGTGGCGCCGGCCCTGGCGCTCGAATCCCTGATGATCTCGCTGACAGATGGTGCCTGTGGACGACCCGCCGGCGCCGTCCCGAGAGCGACGTAGGGTTGTCCGACGTGATGCCAGGGGACCTGGCCACTCGAGGGAGGACTGAGCCGGATGCGACGTACTCGACTCCGATTCGGCGTCGTGCTGGCGATGGTGAGCCTCGTCGCCGCCTGCGGCATCGCCCAGGACGTGGCAACGGCTCCCGACGGGGCGGCGCCGAGCACCGGTGCGCTGTTCACTCCGAGCCAACCCACACCGAGCACGCCGACGCCTCCTCCTTCCCCGACCACCTCACCCACCTCACCGGGGGGCGACCTCCCGGCCGGTTTCGGTCAGGGACCGCCGGGCGTCGGGCTTGCTCGCTTCTACCACCAGCAGGTGTCGTGGACCGACTGCGGTGACGGGGACACCTGTGCCTCGATCTGGGTCCCGCTCGACTATGCCCACCCCGACGGCGACGCCATCACGATCAAGGCGAAGATGCAGCCTGCGGCCGACCAGCCGGGCAGGGTCGGCACGCTCTTCATCAACCCGGGCGGACCCGGCGGCTCCGGCATCGACTATCTCGGGTACGTCGGTCTGAACTCCAGCATCACCGACGTCTACGACGTCGTTGGTTTCGACCCGCGGGGAGTCGGGCAGAGCACGCCGGTTCAGTGCGTCTCCGACCATGAGCTGGACGTCTACGCAGCATCGGACCCGTCTCCCGACACTCCCGCCGAGGTCGCCCGCATGCAGCAGCTGTGGACGACGTTCACCCAAGGCTGTGTGGCGCTCTCCGGACCGTTGCTGGCGCACGTCTCCACGATCGAGGCGGCCCGCGACATGGACATCATGCGAGCCGTCGTCAAGGATCCGACCTTCAACTACTACGGCGCCTCGTACGGAACCTACCTCGGAGCGACGTACGCCGCCTTGTTCCCGACAAGGGTCAACCGGATGGTGCTTGACGGCGCCGTCGACCCCGCGGCGTCCCCGCGCACGTCGGAGGTGCACCAAGCGGCCGGCTTCCAGACCGCCCTCACGGCGTACCTGCAGGACTGCGTCGGCTCCGGCAACTGCCCGCTCGGCAGCACGGTGGCGATCGCTCAGCAGCAGGTCATCCGGCTGTTCGCCAGCATCGACGCTCATCCGCTCCCGACGAGCGATGGCCGACAGCTGAGCGAGGGCCTCGCGTTCCTCGGCTTCATCGTGCCCCTCTACAGCCGCGCCAGCTGGCAGTACGAGACCCAAGCGCTCTCACAGGCGCTGGAGGGGCACGGCGACACGCTGCTGTTCCTCGCCGACCAGTACACCGACCGGAATGCGGCAGGACATTACGCCGACAACGCGATCGAGGTGCAGTCGGCGGTGAACTGCCTCGACCATCCGGAGCACGAGAGCATCGCTGACATCGAGAGCGGCAAGGGTGCCTTCCTGACGGCCTCCCCCGTGTTCGGCCCGGTCGCCATGTGGTGGCCCTACACCTGCTCGAACTGGCCGGTCCCGCCGTCCCTCCCGGTGCCCGACTACGCGGCCTCCGGTGCGCCGCCGATCGTGGTCGTCGGTACGACCCGCGACCCCGCAACGCCGTACCAGCAGGCGGTACGACTGTCCCAGGAGCTCGACAGCGGCGTCCTCCTGAGCCGAGACGGCGACGGCCACACGGCGTACTCCAGCGGCAACACCTGCATCGACGACGCGATCAACACCTACCTTGTCGATGGGACCCCGCCAGCAAGCGGCACGATGTGCTGATCCCGGCGGAGACTTGGTAGCCTCGTGCGTCGGCCTCCCCGTCGGAGTCTGCGCCGCCTTAGCTCAGTCGGTAGAGCGTCTCACTCGTAATGAGAAGGTCATCGGTTCGATTCCGATAGGCGGCTCCA
>JBBQKY010000009.1:0-29742 GCA_038327385.1 Propionibacteriales bacterium | reverse complement strand
GTGGCGTAGCGCACCAGCTCGAGCTGCGGCGCCTCCGCCCTGACCAGCGTCCGGCCGCTCCCGACCGGCTCGGTACCGAGCACCCGCGCCCGCCGTGTCGACATGTCTCCCATCACGGCTCCCACGAACTCGTCGTCGATCAGCACGTCAACCGTGTCGATCGGCTCCAGCAGCCTCACGCCGGCCTTGTTGGCTGCCTCCTTCAACGCGAGTCCGCCCGCGGTCTGGAACGCCATGTCCGAGGAGTCGACGCTGTGCGACTTGCCGTCGAACAGCGTCACCTTGATGTCCACCACGGGATAACCGGCCGCCAGGCCGCGCTCGAGCTGCGCCCGCACCCCCTTCTCTACGCTCGGTATGAACTGACGGGGCACCGAGCCGCCGACGACCTTGTCGACGAACTGGAACCCGCCGCCGGTCTCGAGGGGCTCCGCCGTCACGTCGCACACCGCGAACTGGCCGTGCCCGCCGCTCTGCTTGACGTGTCGCCCGTGGCCGTTGGCGGCGGCGCCCAGCGTCTCGCGCAGCGGCACCCGTACGTCGACCTGGTCGACCTGGACACCGAACCGGTTGCCCAGCCTGTCGAGCAGCACATCGGCGTGCGCCTCACCCATGCACCACAGCACGAGCTGGCCGGTCTCCGCGTTGTGCTCGATGCGCACCGTCGGATCCTCCGCGGCCAACCTCGCCAGTGCCTGACCGAGCTTGTCCTCGTCGGCCTTGGCGTGCGCCACCAAAGCGATCGGCAGCAACGGGTCCGGCATCGACCATGGCTCCATGACTAGGGGGTTGTCCTTGTCGCTGAGCGTGTCCCCGGTCTCGGCTCGGGTCAGCTTCGCGATTGTGCAGATGTCTCCGGCGATGCAGGCGGTGGTCGGCCGCTGAGTCTTGCCGAGGGGTGACGACAGCGCCCCGACCCGCTCGTCCTCGTCGTGGTCCTCGTGGCCGCGCGCCCGATCGGTGAACTCCGAGAAGTGGCCGGACACATGCACCGTCGCCTCCGGGTGCATCGTGCCGGAGAACACCCGGGTAAGGCTGATCCGGCCGACGTACGGGTCCGATGTCGTCTTGACCACCTCGGCGACCAGGAATCCGGCGGGGTCGCACGACAGGCCGTCGACCGTCTTCCCGGCAGCCGTGTAGACGGCCGGGAAGGGATGCTCGGACGGCGGCGGGAACGCCGACGTGATGACCTCGAGCAGCTCCGCCAGGCCGAGCCCGCTCATCGCGCAGACCGGGATGACCGGGAAGAACGAGCCCCGGGCCACCGCCGTCTCGAGGTCGTCGATGAGCACCTTCGTCTCGATGTCCTCGCCGTTCATGTAGCGGTCCATCAGCGTCTCGTCCTCGGACTCCTCGATGATGCCCTCGATGAGGGTCCCGCGGCTGTCCTCGATGAGCAGCTGCTCGTCCTCGTCGGGCTCCCGGATGGTGCGGCCGCCGCCGGCGCCCCCCGAGTAGTCGGAGACGGTCTGGGAGATCAGCGCCGCCAGGTCGTCGATATCGGAACCTTCGTGGTGCACGGGGACGTACAGCGGCACCACCTTGTCACCGAACGCCGCCTGGGCGGACGCGAGCACCGTCGCGTAGTCGGCGCGCGGGTGGTTGAGCTTGCTGATGACGACGGTGCGCGGCATCCCGACCGCCTGGCACTCCTGCCACAGGGCCTTGGTGATGCCATCGACGCCCTGACTCGCCGAGACCACGAAGAGCGCGCAGTCAGCAGCCCGCAGCCCGGCGCGGAGGTCACCGACGAAGTCCGCGTAACCGGGCGCGTCCAGCAGGTTGACCTTCGTCCCGGCCACCATCACGGGAGCGAGCGACAGCCCGACGGAACGCTGCTGGCGGATCTCGGCCTCGTCGTAGTCGCTCGTGGTGGTGCCCTCCTCGACGCTGCCCATCCGGTTCGTCGCCCCGGTGGCGGCGAGCAGGGCCTCCACGAGGGTCGTCTTCCCGGACCCGGCCGGCCCCACCAGCACCACGTTGCGAATGGCGTCTGGTGAGGCGGGTTGAGCCGCGGAGGCATCACCCGGGCTGGTCGCTGCGTTCCTGGTCGGCACTGCGCACTCCTTCGCCGGGTGGTACGGCGGTGAGTCGCGCGAGCACCGGGCGAGACACCCACCGGACGTCTGCTGTGGCACTACCCTTCACCCGCAACGCCGAGGGCACAAGGGGGGGCCGGTATCCCGCGACCGGTACGATCGACGGCACTCGTCCCTCGCCCGCCAGCACAGGAAGAAGCGTCAGACCGCCGATGCTCGACCGCTTCCGGACGTTCTGGACCAACGTCGTCAAGCCGGTGGCGGACCTGCTCATCCGGTCGGGCGTCTCACCTGACACGGTGACGATCGTCGGAACGCTCGGCGTCGTCGGCGGCGCCCTTCTCTTCTTTCCCACCGGTCACCTGTGGCTCGGAGTGGTCGTCATCTCGGTCTTCGTCTTCTCCGACCTCATCGACGGCTACATGGCACGCACGCTCGGAACGTCCTCCAAGTGGGGCTCGTTCCTCGACTCGACGCTGGACCGGCTCGGCGACGCCGCGATCTTCGCGGGTCTTGCCATCTGGCTGTTCGGCGGCGGGCACGACGACGTCCTCGGGTACGTGGCGCTGTGGGCGCTGGTCATGGGCTCTGTCACGTCGTACACGAGGGCGAAGGCCGAGAGCCTCGGGCTGAGCGCCAAGGGCGGGATCGCCGAGCGCGCCGACCGGCTGGCCGCGGTGCTCGTCCTGACGTTCTTCTCCGACGTGCTCGACCTGCACGTCCTGCTCACGGTCGTATTGTGGGCGCTCGCTGCTGCCAGCACGGTCACGGTGGTCCAGCGGATCCTCCTGGTACGGCGGCAGGCGCTCGCCGAAGCCCGGCCGTCCTCTTGACGCGGCGCCCACCTCCGCGGCAGAGGCTGGTCGACTACGCCTTCGGCGTTGGTTGGGCGGTGACCCGGCACTGCCCGGAGCCGGTCGCCGAGCGGGTGCTCGAAGGCGTCGCCGACCGGTTGTGGAGACAACACGGCTCGGGCGTGGTCCAGCTGGAGGCGAACCTGCGGCGCGCGGCTCCCGGACTCGGGCCGGCGGAGCTCCGGGCGCTCTCGCAGCAGGCCATGAGGTCGTACTTCCGGTACTGGCACGAGGCGTTCCGGCTGCCCGCCTGGTCGCAACGCCGAGTGGTCGACGGTGTCGTCACCAGCAACGAGTCGACGCTGCGCGACGTGTATGCCCGCGGGCACGGCGCGGTCGTGTCGCTCCCGCACATGGCCAACTGGGACCTCGCCGGCGCCTGGGCCTGCCTCACCGGCCTGCCGGTCTCCACGGTGGCCGAGCGGCTGCGGCCGGAGTCCCTCTTCAACCGCTTCGTCGGCTACCGGGCCCAGCTCGGCATCGAGGTCGTGCCATCGACGGGCGCGGAGAGCCCGCTCGCCGCCATGCGCGCTGCTCTCGCCCGGGGTCGCGTGGTCTGCCTGCTCGGTGACCGCGCACTGGGAAAGGGGGCGGTCGACGTGCGGCTCCTCGGTGAGCCAGCCCGACTGTCCGGCGGTCCGGCGGCGCTGGCGAGGATGGCCAAGGTGCCTCTGGTGGTCGCGGTCGCGAGCTACCGCGGGCCGCTGCTGCACCTGGAGATCAGCGACCCCATCGACCCCGTCGCCGGCCGAGGCGGTGTGGTTGCCATGACGCAGCAGGTCGCCGACGTGTTCGGAGCGGGCATCCGGCGGTCGCCGCAGGACTGGCACATGCTGCAGCCGGTCTTCGTCGCCGACCTCGCCGCGGGCGCCCAGCCCGAGTCCGGAGGCCAGCCGTGAGGTCGCTGCGCATCGGGCTGGTCTGCCCGTACTCCCTGGACGTGCCGGGAGGCGTGCAGAACCACGTGCAGGACCTGGCCGCTGTGCTGGCCGCCCGGGGTCACGCCGTCGCGGTGCTGGCGCCGGGGGAGTCGGCGGCGGAGCTGCCGGTCTACGTGACGACGGTCGGCAAAGCCGTGCCGGTGCGCTGGAACGGCTCGGTCGCCAGGGTCGCCTTCGGGCCCCGGGCCGTGGCCATGGTGCGGCGTTGGCTCGCGGAGGGGCACTTCGACGTACTCCATGTGCACGAGCCGTCGTCCCCGAGTGTGTCGTTGCTCGCGCTGTGGGCCAGCGACGTGCCCGTGGTCGGCACGTTCCACTCCGCGACGCCGCGGTCTCGGGTGATGTCGTCGACCGCCAGCCTGCTGCGCCCGTCCATGGAGAAGATCAGCGCCCGCATCGCGGTGTCCGAGGCGGCTCGGGCCACCTTGGTCCAGCACGTGGGCGGGGAGCCCGTGGTCATCCCCAACGGACTCGACTGCGCGGCGTTTGCCAGCGCCCGGCCGCGCCCGGAGTGGACCAGTCCAGGACCGACGATCGCCTTCCTGGGCAGGACCGAGGAGCCGCGCAAGGGGCTAGCGGTGCTGCTGGCGGCGTTCCCCGCCATGCTCGAGCGGCACCCGACCGCGCGGCTGCTGGTCGCCGGCCGTGGCGACCCGGCCGCCTGGGCCGGCGCCGCTGCCGCCGCGGTCATGGCCCGCGTCGAGTTCCTCGGTCAGGTCGACGACGCCGACCGGGCGCGGCTGCTGTCCTCGGCCACCGTGTACGTGGCGCCGCAGACCGGCGGTGAGAGCTTCGGCATCGTGCTCGTGGAGGCGATGGCCGCTGGCACGCCGGTAGTGGCGAGCGCCCTGCCGGCCTTCCGGTCCGTGCTGGCGGACGGCGAGCTGGGGGAACTGTTCGCCGTCGGCGACCCGGCTGACCTGGCCCGTGCCGTCGACGCGCTGCTGGCGGACCCGGAACGTCGTACGGCGTTGCGCGAGCGCGCCCGAGACGGGGTGTGGCGCTACGACTGGAGTCGGCTGGTCCCTGACATTGAGGCTGTCTACGTGGCAGTGGCCGCGCCCTCTGCACACCGGGTCCGCTGATGGCCGGCATCTCAAGCTGGCTCGTCGTTCTCGGGGTCCTCGCGATGGTCGCCGCCGGCCTGTTTGCGCTCTGGTGCTTCTGGACGGCGGGGCGGCTGGACAGGATGCACTTGCGGCTCGAGCTGGCGCGGGCGTCGCTCGAGGCCCTCCTGCAGCATCGCGCGTCGGTGGCGATGGAGCTAGCAGTGGCCGGGCTCCCCGATCCGGCGTCGTCGTTACTGCTTATGGAGGCGGCCCGCGAAGCACGGGAGAGCGACGGAACGGGCTGGGCGCGCTGGCTTGCCGAGTCCGACCTGACCGCTGCGCTCATGGCGCTGGACCTGCCTGCCGTCACCGACGAGCCGCTGATGGACGAGCTGGTCGGCGCGGCGCGCAAGGCGGGCACCGCGCGCCGCATCCACAACGACATCGCGGCGACCACGCGCCGGCTCCATGAACGGCGCCGGGTCAGGTGGTTCCACCTCGCTGGGCACGCGGCCTGGCCCGAGATGGTGGACTTCGACGACCGCTCCGACTTCGCGCCGCCGCCTCCGCCTTCCGCGCAAGGATCCGACGTTTAGGTCGTCGGGACGGTCTAGTGGTCGGATCCCTGGGGACATCGCGCTCCCTCCCGCGCAGGGATCCGACGTACGAGTCGTTGGGGCGGTCTAGCTGTCGGATCTCTGCGGGGGGGCGTGGGTCTAGGTTGTGCGGCTTCGCCGGAGATCGGCGACCGCCTCGGCCAGGATGTGGACCCCGGATCGGATCGTCGGCTCATCCAGGCCGGCATAGCCGAAAATCAGCCCCGGCGCCCCCGGGTGCGCCCCGCGGAACGGTGCGATGCCATACACCCCCACCCCGCGGCGGGCAGCGGCTGCCACGAGCGCGCTCTCCTCGAGGTCGGGAGGCAGCCAGGTGACCAGGTGGAACCCCGCCGAGACCCCGGTGGGCGAGAAGTCCGGGAGCCGCTCCCCGAGGGCCTCGAGCAGGGCGTCGCGTCGTCGTCGGTAGATCGACCGCATCCGCCTGAGATGGCGGTCGAACTCGCCCCGGACCAGGAAGTCGGCGAAGGTCAGCTGGTCGAGAATCGCCGAGCCGCGGTCGGCGGCCAGCTTGGCCCGGGCAACCTGCTCGACGAGCCCGGGCGGGAGGACCAACCAGCCGAGCCGCAGTCCCGGCGCCAGGGTCTTGCTTGCGGTGCCGGCGTAGACGACCACGTTGGGGGCTACCCCCTGCATGGCGCCGATCGGCGCACGGTCGTAGCGGTACTCCGCGTCGTAGTCGTCCTCGATCACCAGCGCCTGCCGGTCCTCGGCCCACCGGAGCACCGCGGACCGAGCCTCGGGCGAGAGCACCGCGCCGGTCGGCCACTGGTGCGCGGGGGTCAGGATCACCGCGTCGGCGTCGATCCGCCGCAGTACGCCGACGTCGATGCCGTCCGGGCCTACCGGCACCCCGACCACCTCGAGCCCGGCTGACACGGCGATCTGCCGGGCGTCCTCGACCGACGAGGGGTCCTCGACCACCACCCGCCGGGCGCCGGACTCGGCCAGCACCTGCAGGAGCAGCGCGATGCCCTGGGCGAAGCCGTTACAGATCACCACGTTGGCCGGGAGGGCCGACGTACCCCGCGCCCGGTTCAGGTAGTCGGCCAGCGCGGCGTGCAGCTCATGGGCGCCGCGGCCGGTGAGTGCCCCGAACCGGTCGCTCGGCGTGTCGAGCAGCACCCGACGGATCGACCGCAGCCAGGCGACCCGCGGGAAGTGCGACGCGTCGCCGCGCCCGTAGCGGAAGTCGATGGTGGGCGCCGCGGCCGGCACCGGCGGGGCGGGGGCGGGATCCGGCTCGGGTCCGATGGCCACCTGGGTGTAGCCGCCGGGACGGCTGGTCAGGTAGCCCTCGGCCACCAGCTGGGCGTAGGCCTCGACGACGACCCCCCGCGACACGCCGAGGTCGACGGCGAGGCCCCGTGACGAAGGCAGGGCGGTCCCGAGCCGGAGCCGGCCGGACCGGACGCCGTCGCGGATCGACGACTCGATCTGGCGGTGCAGGGGGACGCGCAGCTCGCGCCGGATCTCGACCAGCAGATCGCCAGCCGCCGAACTGGTACTGACTTCTGCCATGTGATTGGATCTTAGCTGCAGTACCGATTTCTGGCAGACTGGACGTCGTACCATCCCGACCAGACCGAGAAGGCAGTCACGTGAGCACCGAGCGCAGCGAGCAGATGAGCACCGAGCGCAGCGAGCAGACCCCGACCTCCAGCGCGGCACAGACCGGCACCGCGAAGGTCAAGCGCGGCATGGCCGAGATGCTCAAGGGCGGCGTGATCATGGACGTCGTCACGGCCGACCAGGCCAAGATCGCCGAAGACGCCGGCGCCGTGGCGGTGATGGCCCTGGAACGGGTGCCGGCCGACATCCGCGCGCAGGGCGGCGTGTCGCGGATGAGTGACCCCGACATGATCGACTCCATCGTCGGCGCGGTCTCGATCCCGGTGATGGCGAAGGCGCGGATCGGCCACTTCGTCGAGGCGCAGGTGCTGCAGAGCCTCGGCGTCGACTACATCGACGAGTCCGAGGTGCTGACCCCCGCCGACTACGCGAACCACATCGACAAGTGGCAGTTCACCGTCCCGTTCGTCTGCGGCGCCACCAACCTCGGCGAGGCGCTGCGGCGGCTCACCGAGGGCGCCGCAATGATCCGCTCCAAGGGCGAGGCCGGCACCGGCGACGTATCCAACGCGGTGACGCACATGCGCACCATCGGCGGGCAGCTCCGCCGGCTGACCTCGATGAGCGAGGACGAGCTGTTCGTGGCCGCCAAGGAGCTCCAAGCGCCGTACGACCTCGTCAAGGAGGTGTCGGCTGCCGGCAAGCTGCCTGTCGTGCTCTTCACCGCTGGCGGCATCGCCACTCCCGCCGACGCCGCGATGATGATGCAGCTCGGCGCCGAGGGCGTCTTCGTCGGCTCCGGCATCTTCAAGTCCGGCAACCCGGCCGAGCGGGCCGAAGCCATCGTCAAGGCGACGACGTTCTACGACGACCCCGACGTGATCGCCAAGGTCTCGCGGGGGCTGGGCGAGGCGATGGTCGGCATCAACGTCGAGGAGCTCCCGCAGTCCCACCGGCTCGCCGAGCGTGGCTGGTAGCCGATGGCGATCGGCAGCCCCGACAAGGCGAGCCGACTTGACCAGCTGAGGACGTTCGCGCGCTGCCAGGTCTGGTCCGGTTACCGGTCCGATGCGGCTGTGCGGGCCGAGCTGTACGACGCCGCGCTCGCCGAGGAGCGCGACCCGGCCCGCGCCCAGGTGCTCACCGACGAGCTTCTGGAGGCGGCACGTGCGGAGCTTCTCGCAGCCAGTCGAGGGTGGCCGGCTCCGACCGCCTTCGACAGGTTGCAGGACGCCTTCGCCGACCTGCGCGCGTCGGACGTTTCCGTCCTGGAGGCTGTCGACGACCACTGGGCGGCCAACCAGCTGCTGGCCGAGCGTCGCGCCTCGGGGCACCTCCCCCGGGGAGTCGCGTACTTCACCCGGCCGGACGTCTGGCACGCGGTGGAGCACGGGATGCTCGAGATCAACGTCTGGCACGGCACCACCGCGAACGTCGCTCCCGGCGACGCCCTGCTGGACCTCGTCCTCGGCGTGCTCACCCGACATGGCATCGAGGCAGCGTTCGACGAGGGCCGTATCGAGGCAGCGCTCCCCTGGCAGCGCCGTCCGGTCGTAGCCTCCCCCTCCGCTACCTACCGTTAGGCGGCGGAGGTCGTCATGGCCGGCGGGCCGGTCGTCGGTGTGCTGGCGCTGCAGGGCGACGTGCGCGAGCACCTGGCGATGTTGACGGCGTCCGGCGCTGAGGCGGTCGCCGTACGTCGGCCCAGGGAGCTGGCAGCCGTCGACGCGTTGGTGATACCGGGTGGCGAGTCCACGACGATCATGAGGCTGGCGGGAATCTTCGACCTGCTCGAGCCGATCAGGGAGCGCCTTGCGGCGGGGATGCCTGCGCTCGGCACGTGCGCCGGCATGATCATGCTGGCGGACAGGCTGGTAGGCGTGGCGCAGGTACAGGGGACGTTCGGCGGCCTGGATGTCGCCGTACGCCGTAACGCGTTCGGGCGCCAGGTGGACTCGTTCGAGACCGACGTGGACTTCGCCGGTCTGGACGCTCCGGTGCACGCCGTCTTCATCCGAGCACCATGGGTCGAGGAGGTCGGCGACGGCGTGGAGGTGCTCGCGACGGTCGCCGACGGCCCGGCCCCCGGTAGGATCGTCGCCGTCCGCCAGGGGCGGGTGATGGCGACGTCGTTCCATCCCGAGATCGCGGGCGACGCGCGTGTGCATCGCAGCTTCGTCGAGATGCTGAGTGGCTAGCTGACGCCGCTGCCGGCACATCAGACGACCGAGGAGACGGGGAGATCGATGTCCGGCCACTCGAAATGGGCGACCACCAAGCACAAGAAGGCGGTCGTCGACGCCCGGCGCGGGAAGCTGTTCGCCAAGCTCATCAAGAACATCGAGGTTGCCGCGCGGACGGGAGGCGGCGACTCCGCCGGCAACCCGACGCTGTACGACGCGATCCAGAAGGCGAAGAAGTCGTCGGTCCCCAACGACAACATCGACCGCGCGGTCAAGCGCGGCTCGGGGCTCGAGGCCGGCGGCGCCGACTGGCAGACGATCATGTACGAGGGCTACGCGCCTGGGGGAGTGGCACTGCTCATCGAGTGCCTGACGGACAACCGCAACCGCGCGGCCGGTGAGGTCCGCACGGCGATGACCCGGAACGGTGGCTCGATGGCCGACGCTGGCTCGGTCTCCTACATGTTCACGCGCAAGGGCGTGGTGATCGTGCCCAAGGAGCGCGATGAGGGTGGTGCCACGACGGAGGACGACGTCCTGGACGCCGTGCTGGAAGCCGGCGCCGAGGAGGTCAACGACTTAGGGGAGGCGTACGAGGTGATCTCTGAGCCGACCGACCTGGTCGCGGTGCGTTCGGCGCTGCAGAGCGGGGGCATCGACTACGAGTCGGCGGAGGCCTCGTTCGTGCCCAGCATGACCGTCGAGGTCGACAAGTCGGGCGCGGTGCGCATCTTCCGGCTGATCGACGCGCTGGAGGACTCGGACGACGTGCAGAACGTGTTCGGGAACTTCGACGTGCCGGACGACGTGCTGGCCCAGCTCGACGACGAGAGCTGACGCGCTCCCGGCAGGCGCAGGGATCCGACGACCAGGTCGCTCGGGCAGTCGGTACGTCGGATCTTCGCGGAAGGGGAGGCGGCGCGGCAGCCCGCTGGGCACGAGGGTGCGGCGCGTCGGTCACGGAGAACGTCGGCGCTGCGGGCTAGATTTGCGCCATCGAACATCTGTTCGCTCCAGCCGTCCGGTCGCGGCAGCGACCGCCGCCTGCTCGATCGCCTCGGCGGGCTCGTCGATCCAGGAGGGGCACATGCGCGTGCTCGGCGTGGACCCGGGCCTGACCCGGTGCGGACTCGGGGTCGTCGAGGGTGCCGTCGGGTCCGCGCTCCGCGCTGTCGCCGTCGACGTGATCCGGACGCCGGCCGATGCCGACCTCGGCACCCGGCTCCTGACCATCCAGAGCCGGCTGGAGCTGTGGCTCGACGAGTACCAGCCGGACGCCGTCGCGGTGGAGCGGGTCTTCTCCCAGCACAACGTGCGCACGGTGATGGGCACCGCGCAGGTCTCTGGCGTGGCGATCGCCGCCGCGGCTCGGCGCGGGCTGCCGGTCATGCTGCACACCCCGAGCGAGGTCAAGGCAGCCGTCACCGGCAGCGGGCGCGCCGACAAGGCCCAGGTGACGTCGATGGTGACGAGGCTGCTGAAGCTCGCGGAGCGCCCTGCCCCGGCCGATGCCGCCGACGCCCTGGCGCTCGCGATGTGCTGCATCTGGCGCGGGGGAGCCGATGTCCGCCTGCGGACAGCGGTCGACCAGGCGCGCCGGTCGACCGCGGTCGACAGGGCACACCGCGGAACGACGGCTGCCGGACGCCAGTCATGATCGCCTTCGTCCGTGGCAGCGTTGCGCAGGTGAGCCCGGACGCCGCCGTGCTGGACGTCGGTGGCATCGGCATCAAAGTTCGCTGCAACCCAGCCACGCTGGCCGACCTACGGGTGGGCGTCGAGGCGACGCTGGCGACGTCGATGGTGGTCCGGGAGGACTCGCTCACGCTCTTCGGCTTCGCCGACGACGACGAGCGCACGCTCTTCGAGCAGGTGCAGAGCGTCAGCGGCATCGGACCAAGGCTGGCCCAAGCCATGCTGGCGGTGCATGGCCCCGACGACCTTCGGCGGGCGGTCGTCGGCGACGACCTGGTCTCGCTGTGCAAGGTGCCGGGGATCGGACGCAAGGGTGCCCAGCGCATCGTGCTCGAGCTCAAGGACCGTATCGGCGCGCCGACCGCGGTGTCCGGGACCAGCACGAGGGGCGGCTCCCGGGCGCGTGACGACGGCTGGCGTGACACGGTCCGGGGTGCGCTGCTGGGGCTCGGCTGGACGTCGCGGGAGGCCGACGCCGCGCTCGAAGCGGTCACGCCAGCCGCGGACGAGGCGGTCGCCGCCGGCCAGCCACTGTCGACGGCGGCTCTGCTGCGGGCTGCACTGCGGTCGCTGTCGAGGGCGTGACGATGACCGGTCCCGACGACACCAGTGGCGGGCTGGCCGGCGACGCACGTGCGTTGCTCGAGGCGGCGGGCAACGCCGATGAGCGAGTGCTGGACGCGGCGCTTCGACCGCGCAGTCTCGACGAGGTCATCGGCCAGGAGCGCGTCCGTGAGCAGCTCGGGCTGGTGCTGGCCGCGGCGGTGGCCCGCGGAGGCACACCCGACCACGTCCTGCTGTCCGGTCCGCCGGGGCTCGGCAAGACGACGATGGCGATGATCATCGCCCACGAGATGGGCACGCCCCTGCGCGTCACGAGCGGGCCGGCGATCCAACACGCCGGCGACCTCGCGGCGATCCTGTCCGGTCTCAACGAGGGCGACGTGCTCTTCCTCGACGAGATCCACCGGATGTCCCGGCCGGCCGAAGAGATGCTCTACCTCGCGATGGAGGACTTCCGCGTCGACGTCGTCGTCGGCAAAGGCCCCGGCGCGACGGCGATCGGGCTCGACATCCCTCCGTTCACCTTGGTCGGTGCCACCACCCGAGCGGGGCTGCTGCCTGGGCCGCTGCGTGACCGCTTCGGCTACACCGGTCGCCTCGAGTTCTACGAGCCGGCAGACCTGAAGCGCATCGTCGTACGCTCCGCGCGACTGCTGCAGGTCAGCGTCCAGGACGACGGCGCCACCGAGATCGCGGCACGCTCCCGCGGGACCCCGCGCATCGCCAACCGACTGCTGCGGCGTGTTCGGGACTACGCCCAGGTGCGGGCCGACGGCATCGTCACCCAGCCGCTGGCACATGCCGCGTTGACGCTCTTCGAGGTCGACGAGCTGGGACTCGACCGGCTCGACATCGCCGTGCTCGACGCGCTGTGCCGGCGCTTCGGTGGCGGCCCGGTCGGGCTCGGCACGCTCGCGGTCGCCGTCGGCGAGGAGCGGGAGACCGTCGAGGAGGTCGCTGAGCCGTTCCTGGTCCGGTCCGGCTACCTCGCCCGGACCCAGCGCGGGCGGGTCGCGACGCCGGCGGCGTGGGCGCATCTCGGGCTGTCGGTGCCACCGGGTGCACCGTTCCCGGACCAGCGGTCCCTGTTCACCGACGAGTAGACCGGGGCGGCCGTGCCGCTACGGTTACACTCGCCCTTTGGCCGCCTGCACAGGCGGCTCGGTCGTCATGTCGTCTGGTCTGAGGAGTTCCGGTGACCGCAAGCCAGCTGCAGGGATTCCTGCCCCTGGTCCTCCTCCTCGTTGTGGGCTACCTGCTCCTGGTCCGGCCGGCCCGCAAGCGCGCCCGGGCTACGTCGAACCTCCAGTCGGCGCTGTCACCCGGGGACGAGGTCATGCTGTCCAGCGGGCTGTTCGCCACGGTCATCGACGTCCAGGACGAGATCGCGACGGTAGAGCTCGGCCCAGGCACCGTCGTACGGGTGCACCGCGGCGCCGTGACGCAGATCATCGTCGACCGAGCGGCGGCCGACGCCGAGAACTCCGGCGGCGCGCCCTCCGACGTACCGGAGAACACCGGCGACGACACTCCAGAGGCCGACTGACGTGGCAACACGAGCGTCCAGGCCCGTACGCACCCTTCTCGTCTTCGTCGCCGTTATAGCGGTGATGTACGTCGCGGTGGCCGTGCTCGGCACCTGGAAGCCGAAGCTCGGCCTCGACCTGCAGGGCGGCACCCGGATCACTCTCCAGGCGCAGGCCGCCGGTGGCAGCGTCACGAGTGACAAGCTGAGCCAGGCTGTCGACATCATCAGCTCGCGCGTCAACGGCGCCGGCGTCGCCGAGTCCCAGGTGACCACCCAGGGCAACAACATCGTGACGGTCGAGATCCCGGGCAAGGTCGATGACGCTCTCGCCCAGACCATCGGCGCTACCGCGCAGCTGCGCTTCCGGGTCGTCGCGGCGGTCTACCCGGCCGAGCGTGGCGTCACTGTGAAAGCCCAGGGCAACCAGACGAGCACGGTGGGCAAGCCTGCCAAGCTCCAGATGAGTGCCCATGGCGGGGCACACCCGTACACCTGGTCGGCCACCGGGTTGCCGACCGGCCTGAGCATCGCGCCGAAGAGCGGCCTCATCTCGGGCACCCCCACGGCGACCAAGTCGTTTGCGGTGACCGTCATCGCAAAGGACGCCGCTCAGGGTTCGAATGCCGCGACCTTCACCTGGACCATCGCGTCAGCCAACGCGAAGCCACCGACAAAGAAGTTCTCGGTCGGCCCGCCGTCCGCCTTGTCCCCGCCCAACCTGCTGCACATCCCCGACCCCTGGGCGTGGATCGAGAACCCGCCGTCGTCGTGGCAGCAGAAGGCAGCGACGTACCAGTGCCCGACCAACGGCAAGACCACCACGAAGCAGCTCGACGTGCCCAGCCAACCGCTGCTGGCCTGCGACGCCGCGGGTCTGCGGTACCTGCTGGGACCGGCGGTCGTCGAAGGAACCGACGTCACGAACGCCTCCGCCGGCATCCCGCAGGGCGAGATCACCTACGCGGTGACCTTGTCGTTCAACGGCACCGGCACCCGGGAGTTCGGTGACGTGACGACGAGGACGGCGATCACCAACTCGACAAGCCCGAACTCCGGTGACCAGGTGGCGATCGTGCTGGACGGCAAGGTGCTGTCCGCGCCGACCAACCAGCAATCGATCAACGGTGGCCAGGCGATCATCACGGGCAGCCAGGCGAGCCCCTTCACGCAGGCGTCCTCGTCCAACCTGGCCAACGCCCTGAAGTACGGCGCCCTGCCGCTGTCGTTCACCATCGAGGACACCACGACGCAGGGGCCGGAGCTCGCCAGCGGCCAGCTGAACGCCGGGATCGTCGCCGGGATCGTCGGGCTGATCCTCGTCGTCGCCTACTGTCTGCTCTACTACCGAGCGCTGGCGTTCGTGGTGGTGTCGTCGCTCGTGATCGCCGGTCTGATTACCTATGCCTCGGTGCTCCTCCTCGCACATGCCTACGGCTTCACCCTGACCCTCCCCGGCATCGCCGGACTGATCGTCGCAGTCGGCATCACCGCTGACTCCTTCATCGTCTACTTCGAGCGGCTTCGCGACGAAGTGCGGGACGGCAAGACGCTGCGTACCTCGGTGGAGACCGGGTGGGTGCGGGCGCGCAGCACGATCCTCGCCGCCGACTCCGTCTCGATGCTCGCCGCGTTGGTCCTCTTCATCTTCGCGATCGGAGTCGTCAAGGGCTTCGCCTTCGCGCTCGGGCTCACGACGTTCATCGACATCTTCGTCGTCTTCTTCTTCACCAAGCCCGTCATGACGCTGCTGGCCCGGACGAAGTTCTTCGGCCAGGGACACCGGCTCTCCGGACTCGACCGCCAGCACCTCGGGATGGCCCCGCTGAAGACACGCTCCCGCACGGTTCGCGGGCAGGCCTGATGTCCAAGCTCGGACGCGTCGGCGCCCGCCTCTACCGCGGGGACGTCTCGATCGACTTCGTCGGCCGGCGGCTGACCTGGTACGCCGTGTCCGGCCTCATCCTGGTGATCGCGATCGTGGCGCTGCTCGTGCGCGGGCTCAACTACGGCATCGAGTTCAAAGGTGGGGTCGAGTACAACGCCCAGTTCCCGAGCGGCACCAACCTGAGCTCGAAGGTCGACCCCATCAGCACGGCGATCGTCGACACGAACATCACCAACGCCGCCAACCCGGTGGTCGTGGTGTCGGGAACGCAGGCGATCCGGGTCGACGTGAAGCCGCTGGACCTGGGCCAGAAGGGCGTCGTCGCCGACGCCATCAAGCAGGCGTCCGGCTCGACGGAGGTCAACTCGACGGTCATCGGGCCGACGTGGGGGTCGTCCATCGCGAAGAAGGCGCTGACCGGTCTGATCGTCTTCGTCGTGCTGGTCGTGCTGTTCATCTGGGCGTACTTCCGCGAGTGGCGGATGTCGGTGGCCGGGATGGTGGCGCTGGCGCACGACCTCGTGATCACGATCGGTGTCTACGCGCTGACCGGCTTCGAGGTGACGCCGGCGACGGTGACCGGTCTGCTCACGATTCTCGGGTACTCGCTCTACGACACCGTCGTGGTCTTCGATAAGGTGCGGGAGAACACCAAAGGGATCGCGGCCTCGACGCGACGTACGTACGCCGACGCCGCGAATCTCGCGGTCAACCAGACCCTGGTGCGGTCGATCAACACCTCGCTCGCTGCGTTGCTGCCCGTCGGCGCGATCTTGTACGTCGGGACGTTCCAGCTGGGCTCGGGTCCCTTGAAGGACCTTGCGCTCGCCCTGTTCGTGGGGATGGCTGCGGGTGCCTACTCGTCGATCTTCATCGCGACACCCCTGCTCGCGCAGCTGAAGATGCGGGAGCCGGCGATGGTCGCGCAGGCCAGGAAGGTGGCGCACCGCAGGGCTGCCCAGGACAAGGCGTCCGTTCGGGAGCCGGCCCCGGCGGTCCCCGCCGGTGCCAGCCGGTACGACGTGAGCGCCGCCGAGTCAGCACCGGCCGCTTCCGGTCCCGCTTCCGCTGTCGCGGTCGACGGGCCTGCCGCCGGCGGCGAACCGTCCGTCGACGTACCGCAGGAGCAGCCACGCGTCCTGCCGGCCGCCGCCGCCCGGAGCTCGGCACGCACCCGGTCGGTGCAGCCACAGTCGCCGCGGCCGATGCGCGGGAGCACCGCTAAGCGCGCCCAGCCACAACGCCAGCCGCGAAGCAAACGCGGCAAGCACTGATGACGGCAGGGGTCCCCGGCAGCCGAGAAGCCGCCGGCGGGGCTCCCGACGGCGCAGCACTCGACGGCGCAGCACCCGACTGGCTGCGTCTCATCCGCGACGTGGCGGACTTCCCCGAGCCGGGCGTGACGTTCAAGGACATCTCGCTCCTCCTCGCCGACCACGAGTCCTTTGCCGGCGTCATAGCGGAGCTCGCGGCCGCCGGCCGTGACGACGAGGGACGCGTCGTGGTGGACAAGGTCGCCGGCGTGGAGGCACGTGGCTTCATCTTCGCCGCCCCGGTGGCCGTCGCCCTCGGCGTCGGGTTCGTGCCCGTGCGCAAGGCGGGCAAGCTGCCGGGGGAGACCTACAGCCACGCATATGCGCTCGAGTACGGCGAGGCGACGCTCGAGGTCCATATGGACGCGTTCGAGTCGGGGGACCGGGTGCTGCTGATCGACGACGTGCTGGCGACCGGCGGAACCGTCGAGGCCAGCACCAAGCTCGTCGCTTCAGCGGGTGCCACCGTGGCGGGGGTCGCCGTGCTCATGGAGCTCGGGCTTCTCGGCGGACGAGGGCGGCTTGCCGGCCTCCGGGTCACCGCCCTGGTCACCGTTTGACTTCCACGCATATGAGTGGTTGGGCACCGCGAGGAAAGCGGCGCCCTCGGACGCGAGTCGAGGGGCGGCTCTCGGCTGGGACGGCGAGGTCAGCCGGGCTTGTAGCGGCCGCCCCCTGCGTAGACTGGAGGACTGAACGCAGGACGAGCGGGGAGTGTGCGTGGCCGACGACGTCATCGCGCCGCCGGAGACACCGGTGGCACTGGTCGAGAGCTCGGCCGCGCCGACTCAACGGATGCGCGCCCGCCTCGGCAGGATCGGGCGGGCCCAGTCCGGTGACCCCGTTCTCGAGCCGCTTTTCAAGGTGGTCCGCGCCACCCACCCCAAGGCCGACCTGACGTCGATCGAGAAGGCCTACCATCTGGCCGAGCTGCACCACCGCGGTCAGACGCGCAACAGCGGCGACCCATACATCACCCATCCGTTAGCCGTCACGAACATCCTGGCCGAGCTGGGCATGACGCCCGCCGTGCTGTGCGCCGCCTTCCTGCATGACACCGTCGAGGACACGTCGTACACGCTCGCCCAGCTGACCGCCGACTTCGGTGAGGAGGTGGCGCTGCTCGTCGACGGCGTGACCAAGCTGGACAAGGTGAAGTACGGCGACGCGGCGAAGGCCGAAACCATCCGCAAGATGGTGGTGGCGATGAGCCGGGACATCCGCGTCCTCGTCATCAAGCTCGCCGACCGACTGCACAACATGCGCACCCTGCGCTTCGTGCGGATCGACAAGCAGGAGCGGATCGCCAACGAGACGCTGCAGATCTACGCCCCGCTGGCGCACCGGCTGGGCATGAACACCCTCAAGTGGGAGCTGGAGGACCTGTCCTTCGCCACCCTGCACCCCAAGGTGTACGACGAGATCGTGCGGCTCGTGGCCGAGCGCGCCCCGGCTCGCGACGAGTTCCTCGCGACGGTCATCGACCAGGTTCAGGGCGACCTGCGCGCGTCGAAGATCAAGGCGACGGTGACCGGCCGGCCGAAGCACTACTACTCGATCTACCAGAAGATGATCGTGCGCGGACGGGCGTTCACCGACATCTACGACCTGGTCGGGATCCGCATCCTCACCGAGTCGCTCCGCGACTGTTACGCCGTGCTCGGCGTGCTGCACGCCCGGTGGAACCCGCTGCCAGGGCGTTTCAAGGACTTCGTGGCGATGCCGAAGTTCAACATGTACCAGTCCTTGCACACCACGGTGGTCGGCCCCGGCGGCAACGCGGTGGAGCTGCAGATCCGCACGTACGGCATGCACCGGCGGGCGGAGTACGGCGTGGCAGCCCATTGGAAGTACAAGGAGGACGGCGGCAGCGGCGCCGACACCGACCGCACCTTGGCGAGCGGCGAGAGCGCCAACGCCGACATGGCGTGGGTGCGGCAGCTGATGGACTGGCAGAAGGAGACCCAGGACCCGAGCGAGTTCCTCGACTCGCTGCGCTTCGAGATCAGCTCCGCCGAGGTATACGTCTTCACCCCCCGCGGTGAGGTCGTCTCGCTGCCGACCGAGTCGACGCCGGTCGACTTCGCCTACGCCATCCACACCGAGGTCGGGCACCGCTGTATCGGGGCACGCGTCAACGGCAGGCTCGTGGCGCTGGAGTCCCACCTCGACCACGGCGACGTGGTCGAGGTGTTCACGTCGAAGTCGCCGAACGCCGGGCCGAGCCGGGACTGGCTGACGTTCGTCAAGAGCCCCCGTGCGCGCAACAAGATCAAGCACTTCTTCACCAAGGAGCGTCGCGAAGAGGCCATCGAGCGAGGCAAGGAGACCCTCGCCCGGCTGATGCGCCGGGATGGCCTGCCGCTGCAGCGGATGCTCACGCACGAGACCTTGTCCGCGGTCGCCGCGGACCTCAACCACCCCGACGTCACCGCGCTGTACGCGGCGGTCGGCGAGGGCCACACCACGGCGCAGTCCGTCGTACGACGGATCCTGGAGACCTTCGGCGGTGCGCAGGCGGTGGCCGACGAGGCGGCCGAGACGGTTGCCGTCACGACCGACAACCAGGCCCGGCGAAGGGTCTCGCGGGGCGACTCGGGCGTCATCGTCAAGGGCGTGTCCGACGTGCTGACCAAGCTCGCGAAGTGCTGCACACCGGTGCCGGGCGACGAGATACTCGGCTTCGTCACGAGCGGGCAGGGAGTGTCGGTCCACCGCGCGTCCTGCACGAACATGAAGAGCCTGCGCACGCAGCCGGGTCGGCTCGTCGAGGTGGAGTGGGCTCCGACGGCCCAGTCGATGTTCTTGGTGGCCGTGCAGGTCGAGGGCCTCGACAGGGCCGGGCTGCTGAGCGACATCACCCGGGCGCTGAGCGAGCTGCACGTCAACATCCTGTCCGCTACCGTCACGACCAACCGGGACCGGGTCGCGACGGCCAAGTTCACGTTCGAGATGGGCGACGTCGCCCATCTGAGCCATGTACTCAAGGCGCTCCGCACAGTCAACGGAGTCTTCGACGCGTTCCGGCTGACCAACTGAGAACGCCATCCGGCTAGTAAGGTGCGAACCGGGTCTCATCCGGCGGGCAGAGCCCCCGCTTTGCTCCTTACTAACCGTGGGAGGCGGCCTCACTACCTGTAGGAGGCGGCCTCACTACCCGTAGGGGGCGGCCCGGCAGGACGGTCAGGCCGGGAACTCCGACTGCGCTCTGCGGGCCATGTCCAGCCAGGTCTCCCGGGCCTCGATGGCGGCCCGCGCCTCCCGCGCCCCGCGTTCGTCACCGCCGGACTCGGCCTTCGCCAAGTCGGTACGGAGTTTGTCGAGAGCGGCCTCGAGCTTGCTGACGGTCTCGGACGCCCGAGTGCGTACCTCCGGGTTCGTGGCGCTCCAGCGGTCGTCCTCCGCGCCGCGGATCACCTGCTCGACCTGCTTGAACCGGTCCTCGAGCGCCTTCGTCTCCGACCGCGGCACCTTCCCCGCGCGGTCCCATTTCGCCGCGATCTCGCGGAAGGCGGCCCGGGCGGCAGCGGCATTCTTGACCGGCAGCAGCTTCTCGGCCTCGGCGAGCAGCGCGCGCTTGACGGCGGCGTTCGCGCTCAGCTCCTCGTCGAGCTTCGAGCTGGTCGCGCCCCGCGCCTGGAAGAACGTGTCCTGTGCGGAGCGGAACCGCTTCCAGAGGGCGTCGTCGACATCGCGGCCGGCAGGCCCGGCGGCTTTCCAGCGGGTCATCAGGGTGCGGTACGCCGCTGACGTGGCGCCCCACTCGGTCGAGGAGGACAGCCCCTCCGCCTCGGCGATCAGCGCCTCCTTCGCGGCACGGGCCTGGTCCTGCTGCTCGTGGAGCCGGCTGAAGTGCTGCTTGCGCCGTCTGGTGTACGCCGTGCGGGCGACCGAGAACCGCTGCCACAGGTCGTCGTCTGACGCCTTGTCGATCCGCGGCAGCTCTTTCCAGCTCGTCACCAGCGCAGCGAGCCGAGTCTGGCCGGCGCGCCAGTCGTCGCTGCCCGCGAGCCGCTCGACCTCGGCCACGATCTCCTGCTTCTTCGTCTTGGCGTCCGCGGCCTTCGCCGCTCGCTCGGCTCGACGAGCCGCCCGCCGCTCCTCGATGACGGTGCCCAACCCGTCGAGTCGGACGAGGAGCGCGTCGAGGTCGCCCACCGCCTGCGCGCTCTCGACGCTCGCCCTGAGCTTCGACACTGCGGAGGAGGCGTCCTCCGCAGACAGCGCGCCCGCGGTTATGCGTCGTACCAGCAGGTCGACCTCTGCGGAAAGCCCCTCGTAGCGCCGGCCGTAGAAGGCAAGGGCGGCCTGCGGGTCGGCGGCAGGCCACTGGCCGACCACCCGCTCACCCTCCGCAGTCCGGACGTGGACAGTGCCGTCGGCATCGACGCGCCCGAACGTCGAGGGCGCGGCAACCGCAGGCACGCGGCGCGGAGGTGGTGCCGGCCGTGGCGTCGGCGTCGGTGTTGGCGCGGGACGTGGCACGTCGCTTTGCTCGCTCACGGCGAGCCCGAGCCCGTTGTGCCCGTGGTGACCGGAAGCGTCGGTGTGGTTGCGGGTGTGGTGGCGAGGGAGCCGTTCGGCGTCCCGGTGGTCGCGGTCGGTCCCGTGGCGGGGGATCCCGTGGAGAAGCTCGTCACGGTTTGACCAGCGGGCGGCGTCTTAAGCGTCAACGTGTTCTCGGTCGGGAACGCCGGCGCCTGGGCGCTGCTCCCCAGCAGCGAACGCACCCCGAGGCCAACGAGGACGACGGCCACCAGGCCGGCAACGACGCCCCCGACGATGCGCAACCGGCGCGCTCGTCGGTAGGACGCGGCCCGCCGGGACTGCTGGCGCTCCCACTTGGCGCGCGCGAGCTCTCGACGCCTCTTCTCTGAAACCACGGGTACCTCCACGACGCCCGCATGCGCAGGACCGGTTGCTCAGTCTAGGAGAACGACGCGCCTCAGCGTGAACGCGGGCGAGCCGCCCCGGTAGGCTGCCCTAGCCCGTCGCACCAGGCTCAGGGAAAGGGAACGTCGTGCTCCTCGCTGCCTTTCCTGCAGGCCCCTGGAGCACCAACTGCTACGTGGTTGCGCCCGGGCCGGGTGAGGAGTGCGTCATCGTCGATCCCGGCAAGGATGCCGCCGCCGGGGTCGCCGATGTGGTTCGCGAGCACCGCCTGCGCCCCGCCGCGGTCCTGGTCACGCATGGGCACATCGACCACATGTGGTGCGTCGCTCCGGTTGCCGGCGCGTACGACGCGGTGGCCTACATCCACCCGGCGGACCGCCCGCTGCTCACCGACCCGATGGCGGGTCTGTCGCCGGAGACCGCAGCGATGCTGCTCGGCGGCAGCTACCGGTTCGCCGAGCCCGACGACGTGCGCGAGCTCGCCGACGGTGCTCAGCTGCGGCTGGCTGGGCTCGAGCTCCTCGTCGACCACACGCCCGGGCACACCCCGGGCTCCGTGACGTTCCGGTCGCCGTACGACGACCCCTCGGTGGCGACCGAGGTGCTGTTCTCCGGCGACCTGCTGTTCGCCGGCTCCATCGGCAGGACCGACCTGCCCGGCGGCGACCACCCCACCATGCTGCGCAGTCTTACGGCCAAGGTGCTCCCGCTTGCCGATGACATCGTCGTCCTCCCCGGGCACGGACCGCAGACCACGATCGGGAAGGAGCGGGCGACCAACCCGTTCCTGCTCGACCTGGTCGTCGACGCGCCTGGTGAGCGGCTGTGACCAGACCCACACCGGTCAGCGGCTTCCCGGAGCTGCTGCCGGCGCAGCGCTTCGCGGAGCTCGAGATCATCGACCGGCTGCGCGCGGTCTTCGAGCTGCACGGCTTCGCCAACATCGAGACACGAGCCGCCGAGCCGCTGGACGTGCTGCTGAAAGACGGCGACATCGACAAAGAGGTCTACGTCCTTCGCCGACTGCACGCCGAGAACGACGCCTCCGACTCTGGCCTGGGCCTGCACTACGACCTGACAGTCCCGTTCGCCCGCTACGTCCTCGAGAACGCGGGCAGGCTGGAGTTCCCCTTCCGCCGCTACCAGATCCAGAGGGCCTGGCGAGGTGAGCGGCCCCAGGAGGGGCGCTTCCGCGAGTTCACGCAGGCCGACGTCGACGTCGTCGGCGTCGGTGAGCTGGCCGTCCACCACGACGTCGAGGTCGTATCGGTGATGGCTGCGGCGCTGGCCGAGCTGCCTATCCCGCGGCTCTCCGTGCAGGTCAACAACCGCAAGCTCATCGAGGGGTTCTACCGAGGGCTCGGCATCGGCGACGTCAGGGCGGCCATCCGCACGATCGACAAGCTCGACAAGCTGCCGGCGGATGAGGTCGCGCGGCTGCTGGTCCGCGATGCCGGGGCTTCCAGTGCGCAGGCCGAACGCTGCCTGCGGCTGGCGACCATCAGAACCGCGGACGCGTCCTTCGTCGAGCAGGTCTTGGAGCTGGGCGTCACGGACGAGCTGCTGGACACCGGCCTGCAGGAGCTGGCAGTCGTCGTCGTGGGCGCGTCGGCTTCTGTCGGTGGTCGCGTCGACGTCGAGGCGAACCTGCGCATCGCCCGTGGCCTGGACTACTACACCGGCACTGTCCTGGAGATCTTCATGAGCGGCTACGAGCGGCTCAAGTCCGTCGGTGGCGGCGGCCGCTACGACGCGCTGGCCTCGGACGGCAGGACGACCTATCCGGGAGTCGGCGTCTCCTTCGGCACCTCCCGCACGCTCGTGCCACTGTTCGCCGACGGAGTGCTCAGCGGGAGCCGTCCGGTCCCGTCCGCGGTGCTGATCGCGCTGGTGGACGACGAGTCCCGCCCGATGAGTACGTCGCTCGCCCAACGGCTGCGGGCTCGCGGGATCCCCTGCGAAGTGGTCGAGACCGCACAGAAGTTCGGCAGGCAGATCCGCTACGCGGAGCGGCGCGGCATCCCGTTCGTCTGGTTCCCCGGCATGGACGGCGCTCCGGACGAGGTGAAGGACATCCGCTCGGGAGTCCAGCTGCCGGCCGACGCGGACTCCTGGACGCCACCGCACCAGGACCTCCGTCCCCGCATCATCACCAAGGAGACCACGTGATTCGCACCCACGAGGCCGGCCGGCTCCGCTCCCGCGACATCGGCCAGACGGTCTCGCTGGCCGGCTGGGTGGCCCGGCGGCGCGACCACGGCGGCGTCGCCTTCGTCGACCTGCGCGACGGCAGCGGTGTTGCGCAGGTGGTGATCCGCGACGAGGAGGCCGCGCGACCGCTGCGCGCGGAGTACTGCGTGCTCGTGACGGGGGAGGTTGCGGCCCGACCGGCCGGCAACGCGAACCCGAACCTCCCGAGCGGCGAGATCGAGGTTGTCGCCGCCCGGGTCGAGGTGCTGAGCGAGTCTGCCGCCTTGCCGTTCCCGGTGGAGGAGCACCACACAACACCGGTCAGCGAGGAGGTGCGGCTCGCGCACCGCTACCTCGACCTGCGCCGCCCGGCCATGGCGGCCAACATCAAGCTGCGCGCGAACGTCACCCGCATCATCCGGGAGGTGATGGCCCGCCACGACTTCCTGGACATCGAGACGCCCTACCTGACCCGGTCGACGCCCGAGGGCGCGCGCGACTTCCTGGTGCCGGTGCGCCTGCAGCCCGGGTCCTGGTACGCGCTGCCCCAGTCGCCGCAGCTGTTCAAGCAGCTGCTCATGGTCGCGGGCATGGAGCGCTACTTCCAGATCGCCCGATGCTTTCGCGATGAGGACTTCCGCTCCGACCGGCAGCCCGAGTTCAGCCAGCTCGACGTCGAGATGAGCTTTTGCACGGCCGCGGACGTCCAGGCTCTCATCGAAGACCTGCTGGTCGCGGTCTGGCGGGACGTGGCCGGCCACGAGATCGCGCTGCCGATCCCGCGGATGACCTACGACGAGGCGCTGCGCCGCTTCGGGATCGACCGGCCCGACCTGCGGTTCGGCAACGAGCTCGTCGACTTCACGGAGTACTTCGCCGACACGCCGTTCCGGATCTTCCGCGGCAGCGGCAGCGACTTCCATGTGGGAGCTGTCGTGATGCCGGGCGGCGCATCGCAGGCGCGCAAGGAGCTCGACGGCTGGCAGGACTGGGCGCGGTCCCGGGGCGCCCGCGGACTTGCGTACGTCCTGGTAGGAGAGGGCGGCGCGCTCGGCGGTCCGGTGGCGAAGAACCTGTCCGACGCGGAGCGCGCGGGCCTCGCCGCCCACGCCGGAGCCGCGCCGGGGGACTGCGTGTTCTTCGCTGCCGGCAGGCGCACGGAGACGCTGGCCCTGCTGGCGGCGGCTCGCCTGGAGGTCGGCGAGCGATGCGGTCTCGTCGACACGGAGGCCTGGGAGTTCGTCTGGGTCGTCGATGCGCCGATGTTCGAGCCCGTCGACACCGACGACGGCTCGACCGGTTGGACGGCCGTCCACCACCCGTTCACGGCCCCGCTGGACGCCGTGGCGGGCACCTTCGGCGAGTCGCCTGGTACGGCGCTGTCCAAGGCATACGACATCGTGCTGAACGGGTCGGAGATCGGTGGTGGCTCGATCCGCATCCACAGCTCGAAGATGCAGCAGCAGGTCTTCGACGTGATCGGGCTGAGCCCGGCGGAGGCACGAAGCCAGTTCGGCTTCCTGCTCGACGCGTTCTCCTACGGACCGCCCCCGCACGGGGGTATCGCTCTCGGCATCGACCGGCTGTGTGCGCTGCTGGCCAGGGCCGACTCGATACGGGATGTGATCGCGTTCCCCAAGACTGCCTCCGGGGCCGACCCGCTGACCGGGGCGCCCGCACCGATCAGCGCAGCCCAGCGCCGGGAAGCCGGCGTCGACGCCCAACCGCCGCACCCAGCGGCGGCTGACTAGGCTTCGCCCGCCAGTGTTCCCAGATCGTTACCTCTCCTGCGTCGTACCGCAACGACCGATGGCTTACAGTCCTTTCGGCTCCTGCTAACGCGCTGAGCACCCGGAAAGGCATCCATGGCAACTGTCGACCTCGATTCTGTCGGGAACGAACCGCTCTCGCCGGACTCGGGTCTGCCCCCCGAGGCCAAGAAGATCGCCGGCAAGTCGCCCACGCAGATCGCCCTCCAGCGGCTCCGCTCGGACAAGCTCGCAATCTTCAACGGCTCCATCATCGCCTTCATGGTCCTCTGTGCACTGGCGGCACCTCTCATCACCCGCTACTGGCCGTGGGGCAAGCTCACGACCGACGGCGACTTCCTGCTTCTCGACCCAGCCGCAGGCAACCTGCCGGCGATCGGCCCCCCGAACCACGGCTTCGACATCCACCACCCGCTGGGAGTCTCCCCCGGCACCGGTGTCGACAACACGGCGTGGCTTCTTTACGGGCTGCGGACCGACCTCTTCATCGGTCTGGTCGCCACCATCATCAGCATGGTGATAGGGATCGTCCTCGGCCTGATGGCCGGCTTCTCGCGAGGGTTCCTCGACAGGATCATCACCTTCTTCATCGACGTCTTCCTCTGCTTCCCGTTCCTGATCGGGGCCATCTCCCTCGCGCCGATCATCACCAGCCATTTCCAGAACAACGAGAGCGAGCTCAACAGGGCACAGGTCATCTCCTTGATCGGGATCCTGGTCATCTTCGGCTGGATGCCGCTCGCCCGACTGATTCGCGGGTATGTGATCTCGCTACGGGAGCGGGAGTTCATCCAGGCGGCTCAGGTGATCGGAGCCCCGACCGGACGGATCCTCTTCAAAGAGCTGCTCCCGAACATGGCCGGCCCGATCATCGTCTCGTTGTCCCTGACCCTCCCGGCCAACGTTGCCGCCGAGGCTGGGCTGTCTTTCCTCGGCCTCGGCATCACGGGCTCGCCGTCCCTCGGACAGATCATCTCCAGCGCACAGGACTACTACCAGACCTATTCGGTGTACCTGTACACCCCGGTCCTGGTGCTCGTTGTCCTCGTCTTGACCCTCAACCTCCTCGGTGACTCCGTCAGAGACGCCTTCGATCCAGGAACTCGTCAGTGACCTCGTCATCGACGGAACGCACAGCCAACAACGAAAGGGAAGGTACGATAATGCGGTTGAAAAAACCGATTGTCGCCACATCGGCGGTCGCGCTGCTCGCGCTCGCCGCCTGTGGTGGTTCGAGCACCACCGCGAAGCCGCCAGCACCAGAGTCAAGCAACTTCCAGACCGTAGCGGCCGGGCAGGGGCAGGACCCCACCCGCACGGCTCCGGCGGCGCCGATCCCCGGACACAAGACCGGTGGCACGGTGCACCTGATCAGCGCCGGTGGCCTGACCACGATGGACCCCACTGACGCGTACTACACGAACACCTACGCGATCCTCAGTGGCCTCGTCATCCGGTCGCTGACGCAGTACGTCTACGACCCCAAGACCAAGGGCATGATCCTGGTCCCGGACCTGGCCACCGACCTCGGTACGCCGAGCAAGGACTTCAAGACGTGGACCTTCACGTTGCGGCCGGGCGTCAAGTTCGAGAACGGGCAGCCGGTCACGCCCGAGGACATCAAGTACGGCATCGAGCGCTCGTTCGACCGCTCCACGTTCACGATCGGCGCGAACTACAGCAACGTCTACTTCCTCCACGGCGACACCTACAAGGGACCCTACAAAGATCCGGGGAACTACGACGGCGTCACCATCAAGGGCATGAAGATCACCATCCACATGCAACTCCCCTTCCCGGACATGCCGTACTGGGCAGCGTTCCCGGCCATGAGCCCCATCCCGCCAGGGAAGGCCAGCGACCCGGCCACCTACAAGAACCACCCGCTGGCGACCGGGCCGTACAAGTTCGCCGACTACACTCCCGGCCAGTCGCTGACCTTGGTGAAGAACCCGTACTGGGACGCCAAGACCGACCCAGGACGTCACCAGTACGTGGACGGCTGGGACATGAACTTCGCCACCGACAGCGCGAAGATCGACCAGATCATGCTGCAGGACTCTGGCGAGGGCCAGAGCACGATCTCCGACGACGACGTGCTGGCGGCTGACTACCAGAAGTTCACCCAGGATGCGCCCGATCGGCTCGTGAAGGGAAGCACTCCCTGCACCGGCATCCTGTACCCGGACTACCGCAAGATCACGGACATCCAGGTGCGCAAGGCGCTGGCGTATGCCTACCCCTACCAGGCGGCATGGGCTGCCAGCGGGAAGATCGTGGGCGTCACCCGTACCCCGGCTTCGAACATCATGCCGCCGGGCACAGAGGGACGCGTACCCTACAACCCGCTTCCGGGTCACACTCCGGGCACGACCGACCCGGCGAAGGCCAAGGCCATGTTGACGGCGGCAAAGGCGCTCAACTACCAAATCAGCTTCGCGTACTACACCGACGACCCACTCTCGGTGGCCGCGAAGAACGTCATCGTCACGGCGCTGAAGCAAGCCGGTTTCGACCCCCAGCCATTCGCCACCACGACGGCTAACTATGTGACGGACGTGCTGTCCAACCCGAAGGCGGACGTCAACCTGCGTTCCGTCGGCTGGTGCTCGGACTGGCCGTCCGGGAGCTCCTTCATCCCACCGCTGTTCGGGACGACGGACATCGCCACGAATGGGTTCGGGTCCAACTACGCTGCCTTCTCCGAGCCGACCGTGGACGCCCGAATCAAGGCGATTCAGCTCCTGCCACTGGACAAGCAGCCGGCTGCGTGGAACGCCTTGGACAAGTACATCCAGACGAAGTACTTCCCGGTGATCGTGCGGGACTACTACGCCACCGCGCAGATGAAGGGCTCGAAGGTGCACAACGACTTCATCGACAACGTCACCGGTGAGCGGACCTTCAAGGACATCTGGCTCGGCTAGCAGCACCAGCTCGGTCCAGGTGACCGAGAAACCCTCGGGTGTGGGGGGTGGGGGGGGGGGCGGGCCCCCCCCCCCCCCCCCCCCACCCCCGCACCCTCTTCTTGAAGCGGAGGCGTTCGATGTTCGGATATATCGTGCGGCGTCTGATCGCAGCTTTTCTGGTGGTCGCCGTCACGTCACTGATCGTCTTTGCGCTGTTCGTCTTCGGTCCGGCCAGTCCCGCAGCGAGCCTGTGCAATGCGAACGGCAGATGCACGTCCGAGCGCATGGACCTCTTCGAGCACTCGCTCGGGCTCGACCAGTCGTTCGCGACGCAGTACGGGACGTTCGTCAAGGGTCTCTTCGTCTCTCGAACCATCCACCAGGGCGAAGCCGCCTACCACTGCTCCGCACCCTGCCTCGGCATCTCGTACCTCGACACCACCGAGGTCCGCAGCCAGCTCCTGGACAGGTTTCCAGCTACCCTGTCGATCGCGCTGGGCGGTGCCGTGATCGAGCTCTTCCTCGGTCTCACCATGGGTTCGTTGGCTGCGCGATGGCGGGGCAGCGTTGGTGACAGGTCTCTGGTGACGAGCAGCCTCGTCGTCAGCTCGTTCCCGTACTTCATCGTGTGCCTGCTCGCCTGGATATACCTGTTCAGCGTCTGGGGCATCTTCCCGCAGTCCGGCTACACCCCGTTCTTGCACAATCCGTACCAATGGGCCGTCGGTCTGCTTCTACCCTGGCTGGTCCTGGGCGTCGTGGGATCCACGAACTATGCCCGCTACGGGCGGACCCAGATGGTCGAGTCACTCGGCGAGGACTACGTGCGCTCCGCGACTGCCAAGGGGGTGTCCACCAACAAGACAGTGTTCAAACACGCCCTCCGCGCGGCCATCGTCCCCATCGTCACGATCTTCGGCATCGACTTCGCGTTCCTGCTCACGGGGACGATCTTCACCGAGAAGATCTTCGACGTACAAGGGATCGGCTTGTACTCCCTGGTCGCGGTTCAGCACCTGGACTACCCCGCGGTCAACGGCACGGTGCTGTTCGCTGCGGTGGTGATTGTTGTCGCCAACATCATCGTTGACGTCCTGTACAGTGTCCTCGACCCAAGAGTGAGGCTCACGTGACCTACGTGCTGGACGACCCGTCGGCCCTGGAGCGTAGAGACGCCGACACCGATGAGCCGTTCCTGGTCGTGGAGAACCTCACCGTCAAGTTTCCGACGCACGACGGGCTCGTCCATGCCGTCACCGACCTGAGCTACTCGGTCGAGATGGGCAAGACGCTCGGTATCGTAGGCGAGTCGGGGTCGGGCAAGAGTGTGTCCTCGATGGCCATCCTGGGTTTGCACGACATCAAGCGGACGCACCTGACCGGGTCTATCCGGGTGGGTGGCACAGAGATCGTGGGTGCGTCGACCTCGACCATGCGCAAGACCCGCGGCAGCGAGGTCGCGATGATATTCCAGGATGCCTTGAGCGCCCTGCACCCGTTCTTCACCATCGGTGCACAGATCACCGAGGCCTACCGGCTGCACAACAAGGTCTCGAGGTCGAAGGCGCGGGCCCGCGCCGTAGAGATGCTGGACCTAGTCGGCATCCCACAGCCGGACCGACGGGTCGACGACTTCCCTCACCAGTTCTCCGGTGGCATGCGCCAGCGCGCCATGATCGCGATGTCGCTCGTCAACAACCCGCGACTGCTCATCGCGGACGAGCCGACGACAGCCCTC
>JBBQKY010000008.1:0-33245 GCA_038327385.1 Propionibacteriales bacterium | reverse complement strand
ATCGCCGCATACGCCAGCGGAAGCAGGCTCCACCTCAGCAACGACGGTGTGTCGATATTGCTCCGCAGCAGCTCGCCGAAGTCCAGCCAGTGGTGAGTGAGCAGTACGCTCCGAAACGACCCGAGCTGCGGGACCGAGTCGAGCACGGCGAACGCGATGGCGGTCACGACGGTCGCGGCCATCGCACCCATCGGCACCTCGGTGAGTGTGGAGAAGAACATTCCGATCGCGGCCAGCCCGACCAGGTCGATGAAGACGTACGCCGCGATGGCGGCCGCCCGAAGGAGACCGTTGCCGATGGAGACGGTGTCACCGGAGAGCAGGGTGACGCCATGGGTGCCGAACAGCGCCGCGCCCACGACGAGCCCGACGACAGTGACGAGGAGCACCCCCGCGGCGAGATAGGCAAGCACGCCGGCGGCCTTCACGACCAGCAGGCGGGTACGCGACACCGGGATCGCAAGCAGGTAGCGCAACGTGCCGGCAGCGGCTTCACCGGCAACCGCATCACCTGCCACGACAGCGACCGCCAGCGGCAAGAACACCGGCAGACAGACCGCCAATGCGGTGAAGGCCAGGAACAGCCCGTTGCCGGTCAGCTCGCTGATGAACGGCGGGCCGTCGCCCGGTCTCGGCGTGGACACCTTGACGGCAATCCCGATGAACAGGGGGATCGCGATAAGGAGAACGAGCATGGCCAGGTTCCGTCGTCGCCCGAAGACCAGCCGAAGCTCGCTGACCAGCTGCCGGAGCCAGGTCGACGGGTAGCTCGTCGGCGCCGACACCGGCGACGGGGCGAGGTCAACGGACGCCATCGAAGCCCTCCCCCGTCAGCTGCACGAAGAGGTCCTCGAGTGCGGGCCGCTCGACGGCGAAGCCGCGAACGGGTACTCCGGCGCTCACGAGGCCCGCATTGACGTCCTCCGGAAGGTGCCCGTCGAGCTGCGCAGTCACCGATTCCAGCGTCACGTCGGAAACCGACAGGCCGAGCCGCTCCAGCGTCGCCGCGGCGTCGCCGGGATGAGTCGTCTGCACCTGAACCAGCGTCTGGGTCTCGGACAGTACGTCGGTCAGGCTGCCCTGTTTGAGCAGCCGACCGCTGCTCATGATGCCGACGTGGGTGGCGATCTGCTCGATCTCGGCCAGCAGGTGACTGGAGATGAGCACGGTCGTGCCGTCGGCGGCAAGATCGCGGACCAAGGTGCGCACCTCACGCGTGCCCTGCGGGTCGAGCCCGTTCGTAGGCTCATCGAGGATGAGCAGGTCCCGGGGACGCAGCAGCGTCGCGGCGAGTCCAAGCCGCTGCTTCATACCCAGCGAGTACCGTCGAAACTTTTTGCTCGCCGCTGGGCTGAGCCCGACACGCTCGAGTGCGGCGGCTATCCGAGTGGCGCTCGTTGCCGGGTCAGTCGTCGCGTCGAACGCATCGAGACGGCGCAGGTTGTCCCTGCCGGTGAGGTAGGCGTGGAACGCGGGGCCTTCGACCAGAGTCCCGACGCGTGGCAGCACCGAGGGGGCTGCGGCCGGCATCGTTCCGCCGAGGATGTCGATCTCGCCGGCATGCGGGGACATCAGGCCGAGCAGCATCCGGATCGTGGTGGTCTTCCCAGATCCGTTCGGGCCGAGAAAACCGTAGACAGCGCCTCGCGGGACACTCATGTCCACGCTGTCGACGGCCGTCTGACTGCCGAAGCGGCGCGTGAGACCGCTCGTGCGGACCGCTAGCACCTCCGCGGCAGCGACGGCTCGACCATCGTTCTGGGTTTGAGTGGCGAGCTGGGTCACAGGCCATGTCCGGTGGCGGCCACGTGTTGTAAGGCTGCGCCGCTCACCGGACCCGCGAAGATCACACCGTAACGGGTCACCAGTACCGAGAGCAGAGACGTCGTGATCAGCCTGCCGGCCGGGACGGGAGTCGACAGCTGCTCCAACAAGCCCGCAGTGGACCCCATCATCTGGTTGCCGGCCGAGATCCTGGCAACCGCTGTCCAACCGCTCCCCAGCATGCTCGGGCTGCTGTTCGGCGACGCGTCTGCTTGCTGCATTCCCGCGTGCATCCCGGGGTACCCGTGCTGACTGCCCGCGGAGAGAGACGACAGCTTGGTCATCGTCGCCCCGGACGGCTTTGCGAAGTCGAAGACGGAGGAACTTGGGGCGCTGAAGCTGATATCGGTGAAGCCAACCTGCAGGGCCGGGGTAGTAGCGCCGGCGGCGAACACTTGCACCCGAAGGGGAATTGACGTGTCCGCGTCGATGGCGATCCGAACGCTGCCGATGAGCGAGCGCGAGTCACGAGGGTGCAGGTCAAGCTGGTAGGCGGGACGTCCGGCGACGCGGGCGGTGCGGTCCACGGTCACTTGCGTGCTGGGGTTCACCGCGCGCAACGCCTCTTGCGCGGCGTGCTGCGGCGTGACCTCGGAGCCTTGTCCGGCACTGGGTGTCTCAGCCCCGCTCGGCACTGTCGAGTGCGTGACTTGGTTCGTCGTAGATGTATAGGTCCAGAAATCCTTGCCGTTGTGGATGATGTCGCGCTCCGCGATCGGCGCGAGAATGGCGAGACGCTGCTGCGTCGGGCCGCCGTACCAGACTCGGATCGTGTGCGAGCCCGCCAGGAGCGTCTGCAGGGACACCCCTCCTCCGCCGGCGTCGCCGGTCGGCAGGTTCGGGAGCCCGAGGTTTGCGGTCTCGACGATGGTGCCGGACAGGTGCTCGGGATGCGCCTGTTGAACTGCTGCCAGCAGCTGGGCGGCCGACTTGTTCGGCAATGTCGGTTGGTCGGAAGCTCCGGCGCTGTTCGTGGTGGTGATTGCCGCGGCGGCGACGCCCGCAGCGACCAGGGCAGGGACTGCCCAGCGCAGTCGGCGCGATCTCGAGTTCGGTGTCATGACACCAGCATCCCTCGCTCCCGCTTGGTTCCGTCCTCGCGTGGGGCCTGTCCTCAGCGTGCACACAGGAACACTGCCGGGAACCCCCGCAGACTTTTCCGAGGCTTGCTCGCCACCGGCTAGCGTTGTATCCGGAGGTGGCCTGTGCGGCTCTTGGTGGTCGAGGACGAACGACGCATGGCCGCGGCCCTCGCTAAGGGTTTCACGCATGCGGGCTTCAGTGTCGATGTCGCTCACGACGGCGGTCTGGCGCTTGAGCGAGCTAGCAAGACGTCGTACGATGCCATCCTCCTCGACCTGATGCTTCCCGTGATGTCTGGTTACGAGGTCATCCGCAGGCTCCGCGCCGGCGAGGTCTGGACGCCCATCCTGGTCCTGTCCGCAAAGGACGGCGAGAACGACGAGGCGGACGGGCTCGACCTTGGCGCCGACGACTACCTGACAAAGCCTGTCTCGTTCGTCGTCCTCCTTGCGCACCTACGGGCTCTGCTCCGACGTGGCGCCACCGCGGCGCGTCCAGCTGTGTTGGCCGTTGGTGGCGTGACGCTTGATCCGAGGAGCCACAGCGTGACCAGATCGGGAGATTCCGTCGAGCTGACAGCCCAGGAGTTCGCGATGCTGGAGTACCTCATGCGCAGACAAGGTCAGGTGGTCAGCAAAGCCGAGCTTCTGGAGCACGTCTGGGGCTCTCGGGGCGCCGAAGCCAACGCGGTCGAAGTCTACGCGGGCTACCTGCGTCGCAAGCTGGGTCGTGAGCTCATCGAGACCGTCCGCGGCGTAGGGTACCGCCTGCGCCTACCATGACCCGGCGCGTCAGCAGCTGGTGGACGACTCGCTCGCTGACCTTGCGGCTCACCATCATCGCCACAGTCGTTCTGGCGACCGGACTCGCCAGCGGCGCGGCAGCGCTCGCGGCGATCTTCTTCCACAACCGCCTGGCCGCCGTCGATGCCAACCTTCGTGCCGAGTCGGCGACCTTGACCGCGCTGATCCGATCGGGCCAGCTACCCGATCCCCTTCCGGTCCCAGCAGGACAGGCGGTGCTGGCCCAGGTCGTCGACCCAGAAGGCACCGTGCGAGCAGCCACGCCAGCGGCCAGTCGGGTGCTCCCCATCCTGCCGCCGGCGGTCTTGCGCTCAGAGCAGTCCGGGCACGCGTTCACCACGACAGCGAGCGCGTTGGGATCGGCGCCATTGCGTGTCTCTGTAACGTCGAGCTCGCTGCACGGCGTCCCAGTCCTGGTGGTCACCGCGGTGTCCTTCAGCGACGTGCGGGCAACTCTCAGCGCCCTTTTCCGAACGCTTGTCATCGCCGTCCCTCTCGTTCTCCTGGCAGCCGGGATCGCCACCTGGCTCGCTGTGAGCTCCGCGCTGCGCCCTGTCGACCAGCTCCGTGAAGCAGCCGAGGAGGTTGCCTACACGCGCGGGGGAACGGCGCCACACCTGCCCGTCCCTCGAAGCGGCGACGAGCTCGCACGCCTAGCGCATACCTTGAACCTCATGCTGGAACGGCTGCACAGCGCGATGGAGCAGCAACGAACGTTCGTAGCCGACGCAGCCCACGAGCTCCGCTCACCTATTGCCGCGATCCGCACCCAGCTCGACGTCGCGCTCTCGACACCGACCGACGCCGACGAGTGGGCGACCGTGGGCTCGGATGTGCTCGAAGACATCGAACGGGTCGGTCAGCTTGCGGACGACATGCTCCTGCTGGCAAGACTGGACTCGAACGGCGTTGGTTGCCATGAGGTCATCGACATCAGCGTTCTCCTCGAGCTGTCCACCGGTCCGCTGTGGGTCGCGGGCGACGCGCAGTCCCTGCGAAGAGCCTTCGACAACCTGGTGGCCAACGCTCGAAGGCACGCCCGCTCCACCGTCGCGGTAACCGCTGAGACGGTTGGCTCCGACGTTGTCGTCATGGTCGACGACGACGGCGCCGGCGTGCCCGCTGCTGATCGACAGCGCGTCTTCGAGCGGTGGATACGACTCGACTCCGCCAGAGCTCGTGACGAGGGCGGCGCTGGACTGGGCCTGGCCATCGCACGCTCGGTGGCGCGCAGTCATGGCGGCGATGTCACGCTCGCTGACAGCCCCCTGGGGGGTGCTCGAGCGCAGCTGAGACTCCCCACGGTCCAGCCCTAGTCATTGAGCCTCAAGGCATGTCGAGGGCGGGCTGCCTCCTCACGCCTGGTACGCCGGGACGTTCAAGATCTTGTCGACGGTCGTGAAGCGGAAACCTCGTTCGGTGAGCTCGTCGACCACCAGGCTCACCGCAGCGACAGTCTGGCTCCGGGGGCCTCCCCGCGCATCGAAGCCGTCATGAAAGATCAATATCGCTCCCGGGCAGGCGCGCTTGACGGCCCACCGAGCGATCCGCCAGGCGGGGATCTGTGCCACCTCGAGCGGGTGGGCGAACGACCCAGAGACCAACTGAAGCCGCCGCCGCGCTGCCTCTGCCAGCAGCGGAGGAGGATGGCAGAGCCACGGAGGTCGAAACAACGCCGGCGAACGACCGATCGCGGTCTCGAAGATGTCCTGCGCTCGTTGGATCTCGGAGCGCAGGCTCGGCTCCACCAGATAGCGATGAAAGCGGTGGCTGTAGCTGTGGTTTCCGATGACGTGCCCCGCCGCCAGCATGCGCGCTGAGAGCCCTGGGTGGCGTTCGAGGCACTTGCCTACCTGGAAGAACGTGCTCGACACCCGCTTCTCGCCGAGCAGATGTACCAGCTCGGACGTGAACGGCTCGTTGGGGCCGTCGTCGAACGTGAGCGCCACAACCTTCTCCCGTGTCGCGCCGCGCGACGGGAACGTCCCCGGGACCATGACCCTAGACCGCCCACTTGAGCAGAAATCCGAGCGTGAGGGGGAGCCCGATGAGCAGCGCTAGCCGAGGTCGCCGTCTCGCCTCGTCCCTGAACGCCGGCGCCGTCGGCAGCAGCGTTCGCGACGCCAGGCGGTTCACGAGGTAGCCGAAGACGTAGTAGTAGAGCAGGGTGACGAACACGTTGTAGACCAGGCCACGTCGCAAGCGCCGGGCCGATGTCGTGACCACGTTGCTCTTGTCGAAGATGATGGGGCCACGGCGTCGCAGGCTCCGTAGCAGCCCGAGCTCATCGCCACCCTGGGTCAACGCCGTCTCGTAGCCACCGAACGCACAGCTCCGGAACGCGATGTTGGTGGCCGTGGCATAGAGCACCCGGCCCGTGATCAGGAAGACAAGATGCACCAGGCCGAAGAGGATCGTCGGATAGAGCCTTGCCCACAAGGGCGCACCAGCGAAGCGGCATGGCCCAGCGACGGCGACGCAGCCATCGGCGGCTCGGAACCGAGCATCTATGCGAGACAACCATTCGGGTGGGTGCACGGTGTCAGCGTCAGTGGACAGGACGATCTCGCCACGGGCTGCGGCGGTGCCGAGCTGCCTTGCCCAGCACACGCCGGGCCGGGACTCGAAGAGAGTCTGTGCGCCGTACGACCTCGCCACGTCGGCCGTCCCGTCGGTGCTGTTGTTGTCGACGACGATGACCTCGAAGTCTCCCCCGAAGTCCTGCTGGGCAAGCGACTCGAGCGTTCGTCCCAAGAAGGCAGCCTCGTTGAAGGCCGGAATGACGATGGTGAAACGGACCGGGTCCACGGGGCGCCTCTTCCTGCGAGATCGTGCGGAGTTGGTGGCATGATCAATGGCGCACGCAGGGTGTTGACCCGGAGCTCCAGGCGGGCTGCCTCATCGGTGCAGCAGGATTTCCCCGATCGTAAGGCGTGTGCGTCGCGGGTTCCCAGCCGACGGGGAGTTCGGCCAGCCGCGCTGCGGGATTCCTGCGGCGTAGCCCCTGGAGGAGGAGCCAGTCGGCGAGCTCAGGGTTTCGAGGCAGCAGCGCGCCATGGAGGTAAGAGCCCAAGGCTCGTCCGCAGACAAGCCCCTCCGTACCGTCTTCGCCGTTGTTGCCCTGCCCCCTCTCGACCCATCCCAGTGGCTCAGTCCCCGCCGCGAGGTAGGTCCGTCCACTGTGATTCTCGAATCCCACCACCTCTCCCCAGCGTGAGGTCACGCGCACGTCGCCGACCAGCCTGCCGGGGGACGCCCGGGTCACAGCGTCGAAGATTCCCACCCCCGGAATGCGCTCACCTTTCAGGGTTACGTACTCATGACACAGCATCTGGTAGCCGCCGCAGATGGCCAGCAGTGCAGCGCCCTCGCTCAACCGCTGACGGAGGATCGGGCCGTGTGAGTGGACCAGCGTCGCAGCCAGCTCCGACTGGGCCCGATCCTGGCCGCCACCGATGAAGAAGACGTCGACGTCTTCCGGGATAAGGTCACGGCGCTCGATAGGAATCACTCGCGCCTGGTAGCCACGCCAGCTGGCACGCCGCGAGAGCGCCAACACGTTGCCTCGGTCGCCGTACGTCCGCAGCGAGGAAGGGTAGAGCCAGCCGATCGTGACCCTCTCCCGCAGGAGGCGCTCACTCATTCCAGAAGGCCGAAAGCTGGTAGCGGTGAGTGAGCTGCCGACGGATCTCGAGCATGGCGCTGTACGTCGGCAGGACGAAGCCTGACCCGCCTTCAGGCAGCGAGTCCGCGAAGCTGTCCACGGCGTTCTCCAGGTCGACGCCGCAGGCATGGATCCGCTCCGCCGGTATCCCTGCATAGACAAGGCGGTTGCACATGTCGGCCCACCGGCTGCCGGCGCAGAAGAACTCAGTGACCGAGGAGGCGAGCGACTCGAAGTCGACGTCCCATATCCAGGAGACGTCTCGACCGTCCGATGCGGCGTCGTTCAAACACAACAGCACCGGAGAAGCAAGAGATCGATCGACGCCTGAGATGGTCCGCAGCACCTCATTGCAGCCAACGGGGTTCTTTACGAGCATGATGACCAGACTTCGTCCCCGGTGCGTAACCCGCTCCGCCCGACCGAAGGCACCCCGGAAGACAGCCATGCTCTGTTGCGAGGTCCGGTCCGGCACATCGAGGGCGCGAGCAGCAGCGAGCGCCGCAATGACGTTGTAGGTGTTGTACAGGCCCGGCAGTCCGACCTCGAGATTGATGGTCGTTCCGGCCCCGCCCACCTTCAGCGACTGGAAGTCGTAGGACCACAGCTCGACAGCGTGACCGGATACGTCCAGGGCCGGGCGCGCGGCACCGCATCCCCCGCAGAACCAGTCGCCCAGATGTCCTACGAAGATGGCCCGATAATCGAGCGGCTCTCCACATCGCCGGCACGAGATGACCTCCGCGGCGTGCGGAACGGAGGCCAGCTGGTAGAGCGACTCTCCAATGCCGAAGAGTGCGCGCGATGCTTCGAGCCCTTCGGTAAGGGTCACGAGTGCTGGGTCATCGGCGTTGACCACGAGAGTCGTCGAGGCCGGCAGCTCTGTCAGACCTTCCCGCCAATGGTCGAGAATCAGGTCGAGCTCACCGAAACGGTCGAGCTGGTCGCGGAAGAGATTGGTGAGCACGACCAGTCTTGGCGACGTACGACGGAGGACCTCAGGAAATGCTGCCTCGTCCGTCTCCAACACCGCGATCGACGACCCGCGTTGTCCGCTCGGCGGAGCCTCGCACATCAGCGTCGACACGATGCCACCGACCAGGTTGGCCCCAGCGCGGTTGTGCACAACTCGCTGGCCATCGGCCGCCAAGATCTCCGCCAGCATCCTCGAGGTGGTCGTCTTGCCGTTGGTCCCCGCCACTAGGACGACGCCCTGCTCGATCCGGTGAGACAGCTTCTCGAGCCCGAGGGGGTCGATCCAACTGGCGACCCGGCCGGGTGCGGCCGTACCTCCGCCGAGCCTCAACGCGCGACTCAGCGCGGATACGCCTTTCGCGCTGGTGACGGCAAGCCCCAGCCGCGCGTCCATCGGATTGCCGGCGATCACAGAGTCGACCGTAGGAAGTCAACCTGAGCCGCTCCCAAGAGCGAGGCAATGCCGTGGCAAAATCGCGCCGGGCGCTAGGTCACGGGAGTTTCGGGGACTTCCGAGCCCGGTCTTGCCGCCTCCAGTCGATAGCCGAAGCGCCGCAGCGTCGTGATTTCTGGTACCGCGGCAGGCGGTCGTTGCGCCGACGCCGCGAGTGATAGTCGCCGGCGTAACGCTGCCACGTGTACATCGAGAGTCTTGGTGGAGCCGAACCAGTTGATGCCCCAGACGTCGGACATCAAAGTCTCCCGGCTCAGCGCCTCGCCAGCAGCTGACGCGAGCCGGGAGAGGAGGTCGAACTCCTTGCTGCGCAACACCACCTCGTGCCCAGCGAGAAAGCACCGCCGGACCGAGACATCGACGAGCAGGTCCCCAGCGGTGTATGACGACGCTTCGTCATGACTCTGAGCCGCCCGCCGCAGATGGGCGCGGACTCGGGCCAGCAGCTGGCCGGTGCCGAAGGGCTTGGTGAGGTAGTCGTCGGCGCCGGACTCCAAGCCGACGATCACGTCCATGTCCTCGCGCCGCGCTGTAAGCATCACGAGAACCGCCTCGGACTGGGACTGCCTGAGCGCTCGACAGAGGTCGAGACCGTCGACGTCGGGCAGCCCAAGATCAAGCAGGATCAGGTCGAGCGACCCGCTGGCGGCGACCCGGTTCGCGTCGGCTCCGGTGCGCACCCACGCCACCGAGTGGCCGTCAGCACGAAGAGCCGACTGCACGAGGTCGCCGATGGTGAAGTCGTCCTCCACGAGCATGATCGAGCCCACGGCTCCAGGGTAGGTGAGCAGCTCCCAGCGCCAGTCGCTGTCGGAGCGGCCGGACAGGGTCCACAATCGACTTGGCCAGATGCCCTCCAAGGCGTCCGCAAGAGGGAGGCGCGTGTGCGGAGAAAGATCCTCTTCGTCGCGTTGACCGCTGTGGCGCTCGCCGTCACCGTCTTCGGTGTTCCCCTCGCGGTGCTCATCAGCCGGAACGTCACGGTGCAGGAGCGCTCCGAGATCGAACGGCTGGCCCTTCGGGCGGCGAGTCAGATGACTCCGGACGATGTCAACGGCCAGCACGTGGGGCTCCCGCACGACTCGGAGTTCGAGCCGGTCGGCCTGTACGACACCGGCGGTCGCCGGGTTCAGGGTGCAGGACCACGCCAGCTGGAGGCCCAGCTCAGGTCATCGCTCGGCGGGACGATTGCGCAGACGACGACGGCTAGTGCCCTAGTGGTCGCAGTCCCGGTGTCCGCCAACCAAGGGGTGGTTGCAGTTGTCCGGGCAGCCTCTCCGCTCGCGCAGGTCGCCGCGCAGGTCCATCGGGACTGGTTGGTGCTAGGCCTGCTCGGAGTCGGCGCCGCAGCGGTGGCCGGCATCATCGCGATGGTTCAGAGCCGCCGGCTGGTAAGGCCATTGCAGCGTCTCGAGCACCTGGCGATCGAGCTGGGGGACGGTAACCTCGGCGCCCGAGCTCCAGCGAGCGGGGTCGCGGAGATCGACCGGGCAAGCCGGGCGCTCAATGCGACGGCGGCGCGGCTGGGCGCGCTGATCGCCCGCGAACAAGCCTTCTCCGCACAGGCGTCGCACCAGCTGCGCACCCCGCTGACCGGGTTGCGCCTCCAGCTCGAAGCGGGCCTGGAGTCGGATGCGACGGGTCTGGAAGCTGCCGCCCGACGAGCGATCCGGTCAGCAGACGAGCTCTCCCGGACAATCGACGACGTCGTCAGCCTGGCTCGGCGCAGTCCTCCACAGGGGCCACTGCTCTCCGTGGAGAACCTCTTGGACGACGTACGACGCCGCTGGGGTCAGCTTCTTGGATCGGCGGGCCGCCATCTCGAGATCGTGGTGGACGACCCGCCGCTCACCACTACTCCGCTTGCGGCCTTGCGCCAGATGCTGGACGTGCTTGTCGACAACGCCTACCGCCACGGGAAGGGAACCGTCACCGTGCGGGCGCGCTCCAGCAGTGGCTCGCTCGCTCTCGACGTGATGGACGAGGGGCAGGCAGTCCGTGCATTGCTACCGGCAACGGGGGTAGGCCTCGGGCTCGCGTTGGCTCAGTCGACGGCGGCAGGACAAGGTGGGCGCCTCGTGCAGGCCGCGGAGGAGGAGCAAACCCGGATCACGTTGTTGATCCCGGGCGCCGAGGGCTGAGCCGCTTGTCGTGAGGGCTGCCGGGCGCAGCAGCCGACGGCCGAGGATGATGACTCGATGTGAGCGACGAACCGCACGAACCAGAATCAGCTCACGCTCCGCCGCTCCAGGGGCGGCCCATCATGCGGCAGCGGTGGGAGGAGATCGCCTTCATCCACTGGCGGGTAGAGCCAGCGCGGATCGCACCGCTGCTCCCTGCCGGCACCTCCCCTGACGAGTTCGACGGAAGCTCGTGGGTGGGTCTGATCCCGTTCCGCATGGTCGGCGCAGGGATCGGGACGGGGCCTTCGGTTCCCTGGCTCGGCACGTTCGCCGAAACCAACGTGCGCCTGTATGCGGTCGACCGCTATGGCCGCCGCGGAGTCGTCTTCCGCTCCCTGGAAGCCTCCCGCTTGGCCGTCGTCCTCGGTGCTCGGCTGACCTTCGGCCTCCCCTACTGCTGGGCCAGGATGTCGATTCGTCGCGTTGGTGGCGACATCGAGTACACGACGGCCCGCCGCTGGCCTGACCGTCAACGACGGCCCGCCGCTCGGATCGTCGTACGCCCCGAGCAGTCCGTCGTACGCGACGATCCGCTCGCCGACTTCCTGACCGCCCGATGGGGTCTGCACGTCGACCACCTCCGACGCTCCCTGTTTGTGCCGAACGAGCACGAGATGTGGCCGTTGCAGGCGGCGACCGTCCAGCATCTCGAGGACGACCTGGTGGCCGCCGCCGGCCTGCCGGGCGTCAGCGACCGCGGGCCGGACTCGGTCCTGTGGTCTGCTGGAGTCCGGACCGTCTTCGGCATGCCCGTCGACTCCACGAAACCGCCCACAGCCAGAAAGGCCCGAGCATGAGTGAGCAGCCCGGCATCGACATCGGCACGCCGCCCAGTGGTACCGGCTGCGCCGACTGCGAGCAGGACAGCGGCTGGTGGTTCCACCTGCGTCGGTGCGCCCAGTGCGGCCACATCGGCTGCTGCGACAGCTCCCCGTCGCAGCACGCCAGCGCGCACGCCGAGAGCAGCGGCCATCCGCTGATCACCAGCTTCGAACCTGGCGAGAGCTGGTACTACGACTACCGCGACCGCCAGATGTACAACGGCCCGCGCCTTGCCCCGCCGCACCACCACCCCGCCGAGCAGCCCACGCCCGGCCCCGCGGGCCGCGTTCCGTCTGACTGGCAAGACCAGCTGCACTGACTCTGCACCCACTCAGTTCATGGTCTGGCAGGAATCCTATATGCAGAACCACATCGAGCAGACCACCCTCGGCGACCACTTGCGAATACAACGCCATCGAGATCGACGTACGCAACTTCCGGGAGTCTTTCCCGAAGCTCCGGACCGTCATTGTTCCCGTAGTGCAGATTCCATCCACGACGCCGAGCGCGGGTCGGCTGCGCGCATTGGCGCGTGAGATGATGGATAAATCCCGACAGCAGCAGGAGAAAACCCCATGGCTCAGCGCAATATCACCGTCCTCATCGACGACCTCACCGGTAGGGAGCTGCCGGAGGGTGCCGGCGAGACGGTTCGATTCAGCCTCGACGGCATCAACTACGAGCTCGACCTGGAAAGCAAGGCGGCCCAGAAGCTGCGCTCCTCACTTTCCCCGTTTGTCACCGCCGGCCGTCGTGTGCCGGGCACCGGCGCCCCGGTACGGGCCCGACGGGTCGACACGGCCGCGTCGCCGACAGCCGTGCGCGCCTGGGCGGCGGCCAACGGGATCGACGTTGCCGATCGCGGCAGGATCCCAGGCAGCGTCTTGTCCCAGTTCGAGGCAGCCGGCAACTAGCCGAGTTCTTCATCTGCTGGGCTACGGCGCCGTACCGCTCGGGGTCCGGGGAAAATGGAGACGCCGCAGTCAGTGCAGCGACAGAGGTCAGTCCAGCTGAGAGCGGACGGCAATTCCGCCGAGCAGTTGGCGGACCTCGGACTCCCGGTAGCGGCGATGTCCGCCGAGGGTCCGGATCGAGCTGAGCTTCCCGGCTTTCGCCCACCTCGTCACCGTCTTGGGATCGACGCGGAACATCGCGGCGACCTCCGCTGGAGTCAGCAGCGGCTCGGACTCGGTTGGCCGTACGTTGACCATCGATCCTCCTGCTTCGAATGAGCTTGTCGGTGCATTCATCATGAACCGGGCATCCAGTAAAAAAGCGTAACTGAACGAGGCAAAGCGGGACCATTTGTTGTAGAAACAATTTTGTACTGCATCAACAAATGGTCCCAGGAGCACCGCCTCGCGTACTGCTAGTCCGCGGGCTAACGCCACCCCTGGAGCAGCTGGGCCGCTGCTTCAAAGGGCTGCTGGTCGCCGTGCGGCTCAAACCGGCGCAGTTCCTGCGTGAGGCGGCTCAGCCGGCGCATCTGATCGAGGTCGCCGTCGATCGCGCCCGCGCTCTGCGCCTGCACGAGAATGTTCCCGAGCGCCGCCGCCTCGACCGGGCCCGCGATGACCGGAAGCCCGCACGCATCTGCCGTCAACTGACAGAGCAGCCCGTTACGCACGCCCCCGCCCACTATGTGGACGACCTCGACGATCGTGCCGGACAGGCGCCCGGCGTCCCCGACAGCGCTGCGGTACGCAAGAGCAAGACTGTCGAGGATGCAGCGAACCGTGGCCGCCTGGCTCTGCGGTGGCGTCTGACCGGACGCCCGGCAGTACGCAGCGATTCGCGACGGCATGTCACCGGGTGGCAGGAACGTCGCGTCATCAGGGTCCACCATGGCGCTGAAGGCAGAAACACCAGCGGCGTCTCGGAGCAGAGTCGGAAGGTCCGCGGGCAGTCCCGCCGCAGCCCAGGTTCGCAGCGACTCCTGGAGAAGCCACAAACCCATCACGTTGCGCAGATAGCGGATCGTGCCGTCGACGCCCGCCTCGTTCGTGAAGTTCGCCAGTCGCCCCTCCTCCGACAAAACTGGGCGGTCAAGCTCGACACCGACGAGGGACCAGGTCCCACACGAGATGTAGGCGAACCTCTCATTCGCGGCCGGCACCGCTAGAACTGCTGACGCTGTGTCGTGCGATCCGACAACCGTCACGCCGACGCCCCGGCTGAGCCCAACACGTCGCCGTACGTCAGGAAGCAGTCTCCCCGCCGGCTCTCCGGGACGACGGACCACCGGAAACAGCGCGGCGTCGATTCCGACCCTCGCCATGAGCTTTCGCGCCCAGTCCGATGTCTCGATGTCGAGAAGCTGGGTGGTCGAGGCGTTAGTGATCTCGGCGCCGATCTCGCCGGTGAGCCAGTAGCTCATGAGGTCCGGGATGAGAAGCAGGGTCCGGGCATGCCGAAGCTGCGGTTGCCCGGTAGCGGCCACCAGCTGGACGATCGTGTTGATCGCCAGCAGCTGGATCCCTGTCGTCGCATAGAGGAGCTCTGCCGGTGTGTCGACGAGCAGGTCAGCCAGCACACCCTCGGTACGACGGTCACGGTAGTGCACCGGATTGCCCAGCAGCCTCCCCGCCGAGTCCAACAGCCCGTAGTCGACGCCCCAGGAGTCGATACCCACGCTGACCAAGGCGGGCGCCTCGCGGACCGCGGCGCCTAGGCCGTCGAGCATCCCGTCGTACAGCGCCAGGATGTCCCAGTGCAGCGTCCCCTGCACCTCCACCGGCACGTTCGCGAAGCGGAAGCACTCCACGAGGGACAGGCTCCCGGGCCCGACCCGGCCGACCACCACCCGCCCGCTCGATGCGCCCAGATCGACGGCGGCGAAGGCTGTCACCGAAGGAATGCGGCGGCCACGCCCGCGTCCACCGGGATGTGCAGCCCTGTCGTGTGCGAGAGCTCTCCCGCGGTGAGCACGAACACCGCGTTGGCCACGTGCTCGGGAAGCACCTCCCGCTTCAGCAAGGTGCGCGCCGCGTAGAAGGCACCGAGCTCCTCCTCCGGAACGCCGTACACCGCTGCCCGCTGCGCCCCCCAGCCACTCGAGAAGATGCCGGAGCCTCGCACGACGCCATCGGGGTTGACGCCGTTGACCCTGATCCCTTGCTCACCGAGCTCGGCCGCCAGCAGCCGGACCTGATGCGCCTGGTCAGCCTTGGCCGCACCGTATGCGACGTTGTTGGGGCCGGCGAAGAGGGCGTTCTTGCTCGCGATGTAGACGATGTCGCCACCCATGCCCTGCTCGGTCATCACCCGGGCGACCTCCCGCGACACCAGGAAGGAGCCCTTGGCCATCACGTCGTGCTGAAGATCCCAGTCGCCGGTGGTCGTCTCCAGGAGCGGCTTCGAGATCGACAGCCCGGCATTGTTGACCACCAGGTCGACGCCGCCGAACGCGAGCACCGCCGAACGCACAGCGGAGGCTACCTGGTCCTCGTCGGTGACGTCTGCCGTCACCGCGACTGCGGCATCGTTCGAGCCGATCTCCACCGCCACCGTCCCCGCGCTGGCTGCATCCCGATCGGCGACGACCACGCAGGCGCCCTCAGCAGCAAGGCGCACCGCGATCGCGCGGCCGATCCCCGAGCCCGCGCCGGTCACCAGGGCCACGCGGGTCGCAAGCGGCTTCGGCCTCGGCATCCTCTGCAGCTTGGCCTCCTCGAGAGCCCAGTACTCGATCCGGAACTTCTCACTCTCATCGATCGGCGCGTACGTCGACAGCGCCTCGGCGCCACGCATGACGTTGATCGCGTTGACATAGAACTCGCCGGCCACGCGTGCGGTCTGCTTGTTGGCGCCGAAGCTGAACATCCCGACACCGGGCACCAGGACGACTGCCGGGTCCGCACCGCGCATCGGCGGTGAGCTCTCGTCGGCGTGACGCTCGTAATAGGCCCGGTACTGGTCGCGGTAGGCGATGTGCAGCTCCCGCAGCCGCGTCTGCACGCCCGCGAGCTGACCGGATGGCGGCATGTCCAGCACCATCGGACGCACCTTGGTGCGCAGGAAGTGGTCCGGGCACGAGGTCCCCAGGGCGGCCAACTGAGGATGCTCGGCGCGCGACAAGAAGTCGAGCACGACGTCGCTGTCGTCAAAGTGGCCCACCTGCGGCCGGTCCGTTGACACCAGCCCTCGGATCAGCGGAAACAAGGCGGCGGCCCTGAGTCGACGTTCCTCCCCAGGCAAGCCTGCGTAGCCGTCGATGACCGCGCCGAACGGTTCCGCGTCGCCGTTGTCGGCGATGAAGGTTCCCGCGGTCCTGATGATCTCGAGTGACCGCGCCTCGCACTCGCTGCTCGTGTCGCCCCAAGCTGTCACGCCATGGCCACCCAGGACACAGCCGATCGCCTGCGGGTTGGATCTCTTGATTGCGGCGATGTCGAGCCCGAGCTGGAAGCCCGGCCGACGCCACGGCACCCAGACGACTCGGTCGCCGAAGCACTGGGCTGTCAGTCGTTCGCCGTCGGCCGCGGTCGCGAGCGCGATGCCTGAGTCCGGATGCAGGTGGTCCACATGCGCCGCGTCGACGAGCCCGTGCATCGCGGTGTCGATAGATGGTGCCGCTCCGCCTGAGCCATGCAGGCAGTAGTCGAAGGCGGCCACCATCTCGTCCTCCCGCTCCACACCGGGGTAGACGTCGACGAGGGCGCGTAACCTGTCGAGACGCATCACAGCAAGGCCGCTGGAGTCGAGTGTTCCGAGGTCCCCACCGGATCCCTTCACCCACATGAGCTCGATCGGCTCCGACGTGACCGGATCGTCGGTGACGGCCTTCGCGGAGGTGTTTCCACCCGCATAATTGGTGTTCCTGGGGTCAGAGCCAAGCCGGTTCGAGCGCGCGACCAGTTCGTCTACCGCCGCGCTTGCGGTGCTCGTCATAGGTCCTCGTAGTCCCTCGGCGTCTCGGCGTCCCGTGTCGGCGTGGTCAAGCGCCCCAACCCGCCTGCTGGCCGCCCACCCTCTCGGCGGCGATCTTGTCGGCATACCCGGAGAGCCGATAGGCCTTCATCGGGTCGCTGTCGAGGCCCTGCTCCTGACGGACCTCAGCGAGAAGCGGCCGGACATCGGTGTTGTAGGCGTCCATCAGAACGGCGTTCGCCCCCAGCACGTCGCCGGCGAGCTGCGCGGCCGACAGCGCGCCGGCGTCCACGAGAAGCGCCTTGGCGGTTGCCTCCTGGACGTTCATCACCGACCGGATCTGGCCGGGAATCTTCGGCTCGATGTTGTGGCACTGGTCAAGCATGAACGCGATGCCGGACGTCTCGGAAAGCTGGTCCGCGTGGACCACCTCGAAGAGGATGCGGAACAGCTGGAAGGGGTCAGCCGCACCCACCATCAGATCGTCGTCGGCGTAGAAGCGCGAGTTGAAGTCGAACGCACCGAGCTTGTCCTCCCGAAGGAGGAAGGCCACGATGAACTCGATATTCGTGCCGGGCGCATGGTGACCCGTGTCGACGCACACCTTGGCACGCTCGCCGAGCTTCAGACAGTGCGCGTACGACGTGCCCCAGTCAGGGACGTCCATCGTGTAGAACGCCGGCTCGAAGAGCTTGTACTCCAGGATGAGGCGCTGGTCTTCGGACAAGCGCTCGTAGACGGCAGCAAGCGCGTCAGCCAGGCGGTCCTGCCGGGCGCGGATGTCGTCCTGCCCCGGATAGTTGGTGCCGTCGGAGAACCACAGCTTGAGATCGCGCGACCCCGTCTCGTCCATGACGTCGACACAATGCAGCAGATGCCTCAGAGCCTTGCGGCGGACAGCCGGGTCCGGGTTGGTGACGCTGCCGAGCATGTAGTCGTCGTCCTGGAAGACGTTGGCGTTGATGGTCCCCAAGGTGATGCCGACGTCCGCGGCAGCCTGCGACAGCTTGCCGAAGTCGTCGACGTTGTCCCAGGGAATGTGTAGTGCGATGCTCGGAGCCACTCCGGTGTGCGCGTGCACCCGGCCGGCGTCGTCCACCTTCTCGAACGGGTTGCGCGGGACCCCCTTCTGAGCGAAGACCTTGAACCGCGTGCCCGAGTTTCCGAACGCCCATGAGGGAAGCTCGATCCGCTGTCCCTTCAACGCAGCCTTGACTGCCTCGACGTCACCCATCGCGGAGCCTGCCTTCGGATCGGTTGGGTGTGACCTCTTCCAGCTCAATGCCGAGAAGATCCGCGGTCGCCCGCAGCTCCGGGATCAAGTGACCGACCCCCAGTGCCCAGTGGTGGGAGATGCCGGTCGCGCTCCAGGCATCGGTCCACTCGCCTGGATCGCATCCGAAGTCCACGCGCGACGTCGTGTTGCCGATCCTCAACAGCGGGCCGTCGACGACGTGCCCTTCCGAAGCGACCAGCCCGAACGCACCGTCTCTGTGCTGGACGAGACCCAGTGTGGTCACTGGTCCGTGCGCCACCTCGAGCTCGACCGAGACCCCCCACCCTCGCTTGCCGTGATACACGCCGAGGCCGCGCAGGAGCGGACGCGCGTTGCTGATCCCCAGGTGGGCGGGTCCGTCGTGGCCCATCTCGACGACGCTGTCTCGGAAGTTGAGTGCCTGCAGCTCAGTGAACGAGCCGCCCCCGCCGAGCCGGTCGAGCACGAGCATCGCCAAGGACGTGCGCAGCTCGTACTCTCCGGCCGCCGGCACCCCGCGGGCCGTGAGGAGGGAGGCACCGAGAATCATGCCGGCGCCGAGCCGTTCGTGCTGCTCTCCCTCCAGACCGCGGTGGTAGTAGGCGAGACTGTCGAGCGAGAAGTCCTCGACGAGCCGGTCGAGGCCTAGGGACACCTTGGCAGCCCATCGGAAGTCCTCCTCCTGCGCGGTGGAGTCGACTTCGAAGACGTCAGCCGCCAGCCGCACCCGAGCGTCGATGTCGTCCTCACTGACCGCGTTCACCCGCACCCGCAGGTCGTCGAGCTCCAGCACCTCGACGTGTCCACCGAGGTTGGCAGACACCAGAGTCAGATCGGTCGAGACATCGAGCATCCCGGGGTAGAGGTGCCCCATCAGTCCGTGCCGTCCGTGCCGGAGGGCGCCGCGGACACCGGCGGCCTTGATCCAGCGGCCGATCCTCGTCCAGGCGCGTTCGTCCCCGACGTAACCGGACACTGATCGGAAGTCGACCCCGGACCGCAGGAAGGCGTTGGCCATCTCCGGGAGCGGGCATGCCCCGCAGTAGGCGAGCCACTGGCCCGTGTCGAACGTCTCGTGGTCCATCGCCTCGGTGGGCTGAAGGTTGATGAGCAGCACCGGTGCGTCGCTTCGCTGGGCGACCGGCAGCAGCATCGAAGCGGTCATGTACGTCGTCAAGAAACCGACGATGAGGTCACAACCGCTGACCCGCAGCTGTTCCGCGGCGCGGGCGCCGTCCTCCGCGTCGGAGATGAAGCCGACGTCCACGACCTCACAGTCGAACGCGCGCATCCGCTCGGCCACCCGGGAGGCGGACCGCTGCAGCTGCGGAAGCAGGTCCGGGAACTGCGGCCAGTAGGCGCCGAGCCCACCGGAGACGAGCCCGACCGTCGTACGACGTGTCGGGACGTGTGCCAAGCCGGGAACGGCTTCCTGCGCGGCGGGAAAGGTTGCAGTCATGCGTTACCTCCTCCTTCGTCTCTCGGTAGCTGGTCCTCCAGGTGGAAGATCTCCTCGAGAAGGGTGAACCCTTTGTCGGGAGTCCCTCCCGCGGGGAGGTCGAAGTACCGGCTCATCTCAGCCTGCCATCGCGTGTTGACATCGGTGGCTGCCATGGCCGCCTGTGCCTTGGCCAGGTCGTCGGACTCGACGTACCCGATCAGCAGCCCGTCGGGCCTCGCGAACAGCGAGTAGTTGCGCCAGCCGGTGGCCTGGAGCGCCAACACCATCTCCGGCCACACCCCCTCGTGGCGGGCGCGGTACTCAGCGAGCAGGTCCTCTCGGACCTGCAGAGCGAAGCAGTAGCGCTTCATTACCCTCCTGCGTCACGGCTGGCCAGTCGGTGACGGCAAGCCAGCTGAGAGCCCGGTCGGGTCCGGCTGAGTGACCTCGCGCCGACCGGGCAGTGTCTCGATCAGAAGTCGAAGTTGTCGATGTTCGACTTGTCGAAAACCGTCGGTGGACCGAGCACGACCGAGGGACCCGTGTCGCCGGCCGGCGCCAGCACCGTGTACGAACCAAGCGTGCCGGCCTCGAACTTCGCGCCGGTGTCGAGAGTCGTGATGCCGGAGGCAAGCGACGCCGCGGCATATCCGGCGAGGTAGCCGAGGTCACTCGGGTTCCACAGCTCGAAGGCCTCCACCGTGCCGTCCTTGACGTACGGCTTCATCTCCGACGGTAAACCGAGCCCTGTCAGCGTCAGGTGGCTGAGCAGGTCCTTGTGGGTGTCGAGGTACTGAGCAGCCGTCGAGATGCCAACGGTCGTCGGCGAGATGATGCCCCGAAGGTTCGGGTACGCCGACAGGAGACCCAGGAGGACGGTCCGCGACGTGGCGGGGTCGTCGTTGCCGTACACCGTGTCGACCAGATGCATGTCGGGGTACTTCTTCAGCTGCTCCTTCATGTACCCGATCCAGGCGTTCTGGTTCGTCGCGGTGGCGGCGGCCGACAGGATGGCGATGTCGCCTTTGCTGCCGATCTCTTTGGCCAGCAGGTCGACCTCGGAGGTCCCGATCTGCTCGGTGTTGGCCTGGTTGATGAAGAGGTGGTCAGGGCAGGTGATATCGGAGTCGAAGGAGACGACCTGAATCCCGGCTGCCTGTGCCTGGGCGAGTGACGGGCAGAGCGCCGACGGGTCGTTGCCGGCGATGACGATCGCGTCTGCTTGCGCCTGGATAGCGGCTTGGATAGACGGTATCTGGGCAGCCGCGGTGTCTTCTGTGCCGCTGCTCACGACGACCTTGCCGCCCAGCTCCGTCAGAGCCTTCTCCCCACCCTTGTCGGCGAGCACTTCGTAGGGGTTCTGGGTGTCCTTCGGGATGAAGTAGACGGTCAAGCCCGACTTGATCCCGCCGGTCGGGGAGGACGGGCTCGTCCCGGAAGATGTCGGCTTCGTCGTGGACGGGCTACTCGACGAGTCGTTCGACGAGCCGCAGCTGGCGAGCGTGGCCCCGAGCAGGGTGACGGCCAGCGCCGCAGCCGCCTGCCGGTGCATTGTGCGGAGTTCGGTCATGTTGGTCTTCCCTTCGTTGGGTTGCAGATGCCTGGCCGGATGAGCGGTCTCATCCGGTGCGCCTTCGGGTTCGTGCTCTGATGCGCTGGAGCGCCACTCGGCTGTTCGGCAGGATCACGCTGACCAGCAACAGGACTCCGGCCACGATCTTCTGCACCTGTGGGTCCTCGTTGAGCTGGGTGAGGGACTGGTTCACGCAGCCGACGATGGCCACAGCGAGCACCACGCCGAGGACGGTTCCCCGACCGCCGAAGATGGAGACGCCGCCGAAGAGGACGATCGCGACCACCGTGAGCTCGAGGCCGGTGCCGGCGTCATAGCGAGCCGAGCTGTTCTTGAGCGTGAAGAGGATCCCGGCGAACGCACTGACCACTCCGCTCAGGACGTACAGCCCGAACTTGATCCGGTTGACCCTGATGCCGGAGAAGTGGGCGGTCTCCGACTGCAGGCCGACGGCGACGATCGACCTGCCGAGAGGCGTGAGGTGCAGGACCACGCCGCAGACGACGGCCAGCACGATGAAGATGCCGATCGAGTAGGAGAGATGTGTGTGCGGGATCGGCTCGACGCCGACCTTGACGAGAGACAACGGGTAGCCGCCAACCGTGCTGGTGCCGAGGATGACCTCGGCCAGCCCACGGAAGAGCGTCAGTGTCCCGATCGTCACAGCGATGGAGGGCAGGCTGAGTCGCGTGACGAGAAACCCGTTGAGGGCTCCGCCGGCGGCCCCGACGAGGAGCGCCGCCACGATCGCGGGGTAGATCGACCAGCCACTCTGGAAGAGGTAGCCGAGCACGCTGCCTGACAGGCCGAGCATCGATGCGACGGACAGGTCGATCTCGCCGGTCATGACGATGAGCATCAGTGGCAGCGCCATGATGGCGATCTCGCCCATGTTCAAGCCGATATAGAAGAACGTCGTCGTGTTCAGGAAGGTCGCCGACTCTGAGGATGCCCAGACGAGGGTCGCCACCAGCAGTCCGACGAGCGCGGTCTCCCAGCGGATCAGGCCGGTCAGCGGCATCGGGGATCTGCCGTCCTTCGCGGGCAGCGGCGCGGGGGCGGGGGCACGGGTCGCGGTGTCAGACATCGCGTCGCGCCCCTTCAGCCGATCGGAGGCTCCGCGCGATCCGCAGGCTGAGCCAGCGGTCGAACGCAATCGTGCCGAGCAGCAGCCCGCCGGCGATCGCCTGGTCCCAGAAGGCTGATATCCGCGATGCCACCAGCGCCTGGTTGATCGTGTTGAGCAGCAGTGCGCCCAGGGCCGCCCCGATCACGGTGCCGCTTCCACCGAAGATCGCGACCCCACCGACGACGACCGCCGCGATGACCGACAGCTCGTAGCCGTTGCCTGCGGTGGCGTCGACCGTCGCGTACTCAGCGAGGAAGAGTGCACCGCTCAAGCCAGCCAGCGCTCCACTGATCGCGAAGGCCGTGACCACCCGACGCCCCGCCGGGATCCCAGCGAGCGTTGCCGCCTCCGGGTTCGACCCGATGGCGTAGAGCTCGCGGCTCGATCTGAACGAGCGCATCGCGTACCCGACCGCGACCACGATCAGCGTGACGATGATGGCGATCCAGGGAACTCCCAGAATCGCCTTGTAGCCAACGACGCTGTACGACTTCGGGACACTGATGGGGTCGATCCTTCGGCCGTGGACGATCAGGGCGTCGATGCCGCGCACGATGTACAAGGCGGCGAGGGTGACCACGAGGCTGGGAACCCGAGTGACCGTTGTGATCAACCCGTTGACCAGTCCGATTCCGAGTCCGATGCCCGTTCCGACGACGAAGCCCAGGATGACCGGCATGCCGGGGTGCTTGACGAAAAGGTCGCCCACGAGGTACGCCGACAGCCCGACGACAGATCCGACCGAGAGGTCGACGTTGCGGGTGATGATGACAAGCGTCTCGCCAACCGCCAGCAACGCGATGATGGAGGCTCCGGTGAGCAGCTGCTGCAGGCTGCCGGACTTCGCGAAGGCGTGGTTGTGCAACGTCGTGAGCACGAAGACCACGACGATGGCTACCACAATGCCCAGCTCGCGGGCGCGCAGCAGCGCCTCCGCACGGCGTACCGGCGCCTCGACGACCGGCGGCGGTGACTCGACGGCTGTGCTCATGCCGGCGACCCCTGGAGCTGACCGGTGGCGGCGCGCATGATGGACGCCTCGTCAGCCTCAGCGCGGGACAGCTCGCTGACCAGCCGGCCCTCGCGAAGCACCAGCACCCGATCAGCCATACCCAGTACCTCTGGGAGTTCGGAGGAGATCATCAGGACCGCGACCCCGTCACTCACCAGCTCGTCGAGGATACGGTGTACCTCCGCCTTGGTGCCGATGTCGATGCCGCGAGTCGGTTCGTCGATGATGAGGACGGAGGGCCGCCGCGCCAACCACTTCGCCAGCACCACCTTCTGCTGGTTGCCACCCGAGAGTGTCGATACCGCGTTCTTCATCCGCCCGAAGGTCAGCTGTAGCTTCTCCGCCCAGGCGTTGGCGAGGTTTCGCTCGCTCGAGCGACGGATCAGCCCCAGACGCCGGAGCCGCCGCAACGACGCAAGCGCCACGTTGTGGTCGATGCTGAGATCCATCACCAGCCCCTGCTGACGCCGGTCCTCCGGGACGAAGCCGACGCCGGCGGCCATCGCTGCAAGGGGGGAGCCGTTGGGGAGCTGCTTCCCGCCCACGGTCACTGTCCCGGAGGTACGCCGGTCGATGCCGAAGATGGCCCGCGCCACCTCGCTGCGGCCCGCGCCGACAAGCCCGGCAAGCCCCACGATCTCGCCTTGACGCACCGAGAAGGAGATGTCGGAGAACACGCCCTCGCTGCTGAGGTGCTCAACCTCGAGAAGCTCGTCGCCTCGGGTTGTCTGCGTCTTGGGGAACAACGCATCGAGGTCGCGGCCGACCATGGACCGGATCACGTCGTCGATCGTCAGCTTCTCGATGGCGGACGTCTTGACGAACCGGCCGTCCCGCATGATCGTGACGCGCTGGCAGCTTTCGAAGACCTCCTCGAGGCGATGCGAGATGAACATCACTGCTGCCCCTTGTTCGCGGAGCGCCCGCATGACCTCGAACAACCTCTCGACTTCTACGGTCGCCAGCGCCGCGGTCGGCTCGTCCATGACGATGACGTTCGCGTTGAACGACAGCGCCTTGGCGATCTCGACGATCTGCTGGTCCGCAACCGACAAGCCGCGAGCCGGTCGGTCGGGATCGAGTTGGACACCGAGCTGCCGGAACACGGCGGTCGTCTGCCGCCGCATCTCGGCACGATCGATGCGACGCCCGCTGGTCAGCGGGTGACGGCCGACGAAAATGTTCTCCGCGACGCTCAGGTCGGGGAAAAGCGTCGGCTCCTGGTAGATGATCGAGACCCCAGCGTCGCGAGCCGCAGCCGGTCCCGAGAAGGAGACCCGGCGGTCGCCTACCAGGAGACGGCCGCCGTCCGGGTGGTGCACGCCGGCCAGGATCTTCACCAGGGTTGACTTTCCTGCGCCGTTCTCACCGAGCAGCGCGTGAGCCTCTCCTGGGTACAGGGTGATGGAGCCGTCGATCAAGGCGTGCACGGCGCCGAAGGACTTGCTGGCCTTCTCGAGCAGCAACGCAGGCGGCGCCTCGTGGTCGGGCTCGGTCATCCACAGCTCCGAAAAATGAAACGTTACAAATAGTGAGCGATACCCTAGATGTGCATTCGCGCGCTGTCAATGGTGCACGCCGAAACCACTATGGCCGCAAATTCGTCATAGACTCTTGGCACGTTGCAACCGACCCCGCGGCACGGTTGCGAGCCGAAAGCGTCTGGGCGAGAGCAGGCTGAGTGGCCCGAGCGGTGAGCATCAAGGACGTGGCCTCGCGTGCGGGGGTCTCGACGGCCACGGTTTCGAACGTGCTCAACCGACCCGACATCGTTGCGGCGGCCACCCGCGGGCGCGTGAACGCGGCCATCACCGCCCTCGGCTTCGTGCGGAACGAGTCAGCGCGGCAGCTCAGAGCCGGGCGCAGCCGGTTCATCGGCCTGGTCGTCCTGGACGTCACCAACCCGTTCTTCACCGATGTCGCCCGTGGCGCCGAGGACCTGGCAAGCGAGAGTGGGCTCGCTGTGATCCTGTGCAACAGCGACGAGCAACCCACTCGGGAGAGGCGCTACCTGGACCTGCTGGAGGAGCACCGGGTGCGGGGCATCCTGGTGACTCCCACCGGTGACAACCCCGAGCGGCTGGAGGAGATCCGTCGCCGGGGCATCCCTGTCGTGCTCGTCGACCGGCACGCACCACGGGGTCGCTGCTCGGTGTCGGTGGACGACGTGCTGGGCGGCAATCTCGCCATTGCCCACCTGCTCGACATGGGTCACGTCCGGCTTGCCTACGTCGGTGGCCCGTTCACCCTTGGCCAGGTGCGCGACCGGCACGAGGGGGCGTTGCAGGCGTTGAAGCACGGCGGGCTGGACAGCTCGGCTCTGCATGTCGAGAAGATCGCCGGTCTCAACGTCGCCTCCGGACAGGAGGCAGCTGCCGCGCTGCTAACGCTTCCGGTAGGGCAACGCCCGACGGGTGTCTTCTGCGCCAACGACCTGGTGGCTCTCGGCGTCTTGCAGGAGCTCACCCGACTCCGGGTCGCCGTCCCGGAGGACTGCGCCATCGTGGGGTACGACGACATCGACTTCGCTGCCGCTGCGGCGGTTCCGCTTTCGTCGGTCCGCCAGCCGCGCGTACAGCTGGGCCGCGCAGCAGCAGAGCTGTTGATCGAGGAGGCGACCGGTAGCCCCAACCACACACATCGGCAGGTCGTGTTCGAGCCGGAGCTCGTCGTACGCCAGTCCAGCAGCATGACGCGTCGAACCGGGGCAGACTGAGCTAATGCGGATCGCGCTGTTCGCGACGTGTCTCGTGGATACGTTGTTCCCGGATGTCGCCAAAGCGACGGTCCGCCTGCTGCGGCGCCTCGGACATGACGTGGACTTCCCGCTTCAGCAGACCTGCTGCGGTCAGATGCACGTGAACACGGGTTACCAGCGGGAGGCTCTTCCGCTGGTCCGCAACTACGTCGAGACCTTCAAGCCGTACGACGCCGTCGTGGCGCCCTCGGGGTCGTGCGTCGGCTCAGTTCGGCACCAGCACGCGATGGTCGCCCGCCGCGCCGGTGATGAGGAGCTGGCGATGCGGGCGGAACGGGTTGCCGCTCGAACGTACGAGCTCTCCGAGCTTCTGGTCGATGTCCTCGGGGTGGAGGATGTCGGTGCTGAGTACCCGCACCGGGTGACCTACCACCCCACCTGCCACTCAATGCGGATGCTGCGGGTGCACGACAAGCCGCTGCGCCTGCTGCGCAACGTGCGCGGCATGGACCTCGTCGAGCTGCCGGGTGCGGACGTCTGTTGCGGCTTCGGTGGGACGTTCGCGATCAAGAACTCCGACGTGTCGACAGCCATGCTGAGCGACAAGATGAGCAACGTGCTTCTGACGCGGGCCGAAGTCTGCACGGCCGGCGACAGCTCGTGTCTCATGCACATCGGGGGCGGCTTGTCGCGGCTGCGGTCCGGGGTGCGCACCGTACATATCGCCGAGATCCTCGCGTCCTCGGCGGATCGCTCATGACGACCTTTCTCGGGATGCCGACCGCTCCGTCCGGCGTCGGGATGCTCCGCGGCGAGAAGCCGTTCCCAGCTGCCGCGAGAGACGCGCTCGCGGACGCCCAGCTGCGCCGCAACATCGGCGCGGCGACCAACACGATCCGAGCCAAGCGTGCTGCGGTGGTCCAGGAGGTTCCCGACTGGGAGGAGCTGCGCGAGGCCGGCCGCGCGATCAAGGCAGCGACCATGCGCGAGCTCGACCGCCATCTCGAGCATCTGGAGGCGGAGGTCACCGCCCGCGGCGGCACCGTGCACTGGGCGAGCGACGCCAACGACGCCAACGACATCGTGCGGCGGATCGTCGAGGCTGCCGGTGCCCACCAGGTGGTCAAGGTGAAGTCGATGGCGACCCAGGAGATCGGCTTGAACGAGGCCCTCGAGGCGGCCGGCATCACGGCGTACGAGACAGACCTTGCCGAGCTCATCGTCCAGCTGGCGCACGACCGGCCGTCGCACATCCTGGTACCGGCCATCCATTTCAACCGGGCGGAGATCCGCGAGATCTTCCTGGCCGCCATGCCCGGCGTCGACCCGGGTCTCGTCGACGACCCTGCGCACCTCGCCGAAGCTGCCAGGACCTACCTACGACGCAAGTTCCTGACGGCCAAGGTCGCCATCAGTGGAGCCAACTTCGCGGTTGCCGAGACCGGCACGCTGGCTGTGGTCGAGTCGGAGGGCAACGGGCGGATGTGTCTGACGCTTCCCGAGACTCTCATCACGGTGATGGGCATCGAGAAGCTCGTTCCGACGTGGCAGGACGTCGAAGTGTTCCTTCAGCTGCTCCCGAGGTCCTCGACCGGTGAGCGGATGAACCCGTACACCTCGATGTGGACCGGCGTGACGCCGGGAGACGGGCCGCAAGCGTTCCACCTGGTGCTGCTCGACAACGGCCGGACGGCGGTGCTGGCTGACGACGTCGGGCGGGAGGCACTCCACTGCATCCGGTGCTCGGCCTGCCTGAACGTGTGCCCCGTGTATGAGCGGACGGGCGGCCACGCCTACGGGTCGGTCTACCCAGGACCGATCGGCGCCATCTTGTCGCCCCAGCTCACGGGGGTGAACGAGAACCCCGCCAGTGCCTCGCTGCCGTACGCCTCCTCCTTGTGCGGCGCGTGCTACGACGTCTGTCCGGTGAAGATCGACATTCCGTCGATCCTCATCCACCTGCGCGCCCGCCACGTGGAGGAGGCCCGGACCGAGCACGCCCTGCCCACCCCGGAGGCGCTGGCGATGGCCGCAGCCTCGTGGGTCATGAGCGACTCCGGGCGCTGGGCGAGAGCGCAACGCGGGAGCCGGCTAGGCCGCCGGCTCGCCCGACGCGGCAGTATCGGCAGGCTCCCGCCGCCGCTGTCCCGGTGGACGGCCGCTCGCGACGCGCCAGTGCCTCCCAAGGAGACGTTTCGCGAGTGGTGGACGGCGAACGAGGAATGAGCGCTCGTGAGGACATTCTTGCCCGGGTTCGCCAGGCGGTGCGCTCGCAGCCGAGCCCGGTGGCGCCTACAGTGGTCCGCGGCTACCGGCGTGCCGGCACCAGCCCGATGGCGGAGCTGCTCGACCTCTTCCAGCATCGTCTTCTCGAGTACCGCGCCGACGTCCGTCGCTGCCCGCCCGCCGAGGTGGACGCGGTCGTCGCAGCGGCTCTCCTCGGTCGTGGCGTCTCGCGCCTTGTCGTACCCGCCGGCCTCGGCATTGCCTGGCCGCCCGAGGTCGAGACGGTGGCCGACGACGGCCCGCTCACACCGGATGAGCTCGACGCCTGCGACGGTGTGGTCACATTGGCAGCGGTGGCGATCGCGGAGACCGGCACGGTCGTCCTCGACGGCTCCCGCGGACAGGGCCGGCGAGCTCTCAGCCTTGTCCCCGACTACCACCTGTGCATCGTGTACGCCGACCAGCTGGTCGAGACGGTGCCGGAGGCGGTCTCCGTGCTCCGGCCAGAACGCCCGCTCACCTGGATCAGCGGGCCGTCCGCCACCAGTGACATCGAGCTCAACCGCGTCGAGGGGGTGCACGGCCCGCGGACCCTGGAAGTCGTCCTGGTGTCCGGCTGAGGCGTCCACCCTCGCTGCCGGGAACGTCGACGGCAGGCATATCGTTGCTGGGACCCGCGCCAAACAACCGGTGGGGCGCTCCGGCACTAGGACGACTGACTGTGGGTGACGGCTCGGTATTCTCCGTGTTCCAGCGGGGCTCAGAGCACGAGCAGGTAGTGTTCTGCCAGGACCACGCCAGCGGCCTGCGTGCCGTCATCGCGATCTACTCGACAGCGCTTGGCCCGGCGCTGGGTGGAACTCGCTTCTATCCCTACGCCACGGAGGCGGCCGCCGTTCAGGACGTCCTCAACCTGTCGAAGAGCATGGCCTACAAGGCCGCGCTCGCCGGTCTCGACCTCGGCGGTGGCAAGGCGGTCATCATCGGTGACCCGCACGTGGACAAGAGCGAGGCGCTGCTTCGTGCCTACGGCCGGTTCGTGCAGTCGCTCGGCGGCCGCTATCTCACCGCGGCTGATGTGGGCACGTTCAGCGCCGACATGGACATCGTCTCGCGCGAGTGTGAGTTCGTGACCGGCCGCTCGCTGGAACAGGGCGGAGCGGGCGATTCGTCGGTGCTCACTGCCTTCGGGGTCTTCCAGGGCATGCGGGCTGCTGCCGAGGCTGTCTGGGGCGCACCCTCCCTCACGGGTCGCCGCGTCGGCGTGGCCGGCGTCGGGAAGGTCGGGCACCACCTGGTCGGGCACCTGCTCGACGATGGAGCCGAAGTCGTCGTCACGGATGTCTACGAGCCGGCGCTCACCCGTGTCACCGCCGACCACCCTGAGGTGGAGACGGTCACCGACACATCGGAGCTGGTGGCGTCCGACATCGACGTCTACGCGCCCTGTGCCCTTGGCGACGCGATCAACGACGAGACGGTGCACGTCATCAAGGCCCGGATCATCTGCGGCGCCGCCAACAACCAGCTGGCCCATCCGGGGATCGAGGGGATCCTGCAGAGCCGGGGAGTCCTGTACGCGCCGGACTACTGCGTCAACTCCGGCGGACTCATCCAGGTCGCCGACGAGCTGGGCGGCTTCTCCTTCGAACGCGCGAAAGCGCGGGCGAGCAAGATCTACGACACGACGAGGACAGTGTTCGAAGTGGCTGCGGACGAAGGCGTCGCGCCGGCCGTAGCCGCCGACCGGCTTGCGGAGCGGCGGATGGCCGACGTCGGTCGGCTGCGCGGAATCTGGCTAGGCAGCTGACGAGGTCGGCTCAGCGACCGGGTGCCCCGTACAGGTCCGCGTAGGGATCGTCGTCGTCGGCCAGCGTCTCGGAGCGAGGCGCGACCGTCGGGTCACCCTCATCCTCACCGTGCAGCTCCCGCTGCAGCTCGGTGAAGTCCGTGTTGAACTCGCGGTACTTCAGCTCGCGAGCGACCTTCGTCTGCTTAGCCTTCGCACGGCCGCGCCCCATAGGGTCGACCCCCTCGCACCTCATGGCCGGGTTCACCCAGGGATGCCCGGTCTCTCACCTGTTTTGTCGTGCAGACAGGATACCCGGCAGGCAAGCCGATACCTACAGCACACCCGGAAGTCGAGACCTGAGCGAGCAGCAGGCGGCTCGCGTGCTTACGCTTGTCGGCGCGTACGACGCCGGGACCCCTCAGCCGCCATGGTCGCCGACGAGCCGAACCCCGCCCGGCCACCCTGAGCGTGCGGAGACGTCACCACACACCCAGGCCTGGACTCCGGCAGCACGCAGCGTGGTCAGCGCAAAGTCTGCGGCTTCCGCCGGCATCACCGCGACCATTCCGATGCCCATGTTCAGCGTCGCCTCCATGTCGTCGCGGCTGAGTGACCCGACCTCGCGGACGAGCCCGAAGATCGGCATCGGCGACCACGTGGAGCGGTCGACCGTTGCGACGACTCCACTCGGCAGCACGCGCGCGAGGTTGGCCCCGAGCCCACCGCCGGTGATGTGTGACATGGCATGCACGGAAGTGCGTCGAACCAGCTCCAGGCAGGGCGCGGCGTAGATCCGGGTGGGCTCGAGGAGCTCCTCACCGAGCGACCGGCCGAGATCCTCGACGTGGCTGCCCAGCCGCCAGCGGCCCTCCTCGAGGAGCACTCGCCGGACCAGCGAGTAGCCGTTGGCGTGCAGCCCCGACGACGCCATCGCAACCAGTACGTCACCCTCGCGCACGCGCTCCGCCCCGAGCAGCGAGTCGGCCTCGACGACGCCGGTCGTGGCGCCGGCAACGTCGTACTCGTCGTCGTCGATCAGTCCCGGGTGCTCCGCCGTCTCACCACCGAGAAGTGCGCAACGGGCGATGACGCAGCCCTGCGCGATGCCCTTCACGATCTCGGCGATGCGCTCCGGGACCACCTTCCCGCAGGCGATGTAGTCGGTGAGGAAGAGCGGCTCCGCGCCGCACACCACGAGGTCGTCGACGAGCATGCCCACCAGGTCCAGCCCGATCGTGTCGTGCTTGTCGAGGGCCTGCGCGATCGCCACCTTGGTCCCGACCCCGTCCGCACTCGTCGCCAGCAGTGGCTTCCGCATGGTGGACAGCGCCGAGGCGTCGAAGAGGCCGGCGAAGCCGCCGATGCTGCCCACGACCTCCGGACGGCGTGCCTTCTCGACCCACACCTTCATCAGGTCGACGGCGCGCTCGCCCTCGCCCACCGACACTCCGGCGGCGGCGTAGGCAGTCTGCTTGGCCGACTCGGAAGTCATCGCCACCTGCTGTGCCTCGCCGACATCGTCATGGGTACGGCGGTCAGGGCCGGCTCAGCGCATCGGCGGCGCCGCCGCCCGCCACAGCAGTCTCCAGTCCGTCCGCATCGAGCTGACGCGTGGACGGTCCCTCGAGCAGGTGCTTGCCGAGCAGCTTGGCGTCGGGAAGGTCAACCGGATAGACGCCGTCGAAGCAGGCGCGGCACAGCTTGGGCGCTGCCACGTTCGAGGCGGCTACCAGGCCATCGAGCGACACGTATCCCAGCGAGTCAGCGCCGATCGAGCGGCAGATCTCGTCGGTCGACATGCCGTTGGCGATGAGCTCCGCTCGGCTGGCGAAGTCCATGCCGAAGAAGCACGGCCACTTCACCGGCGGGCTGCCGATCCGGACATGCACCTCGCGTGCGCCGGCCTCGCGCAGCATCCGCACCTGCGCACGCTGGGTGTTCCCCCGCACGATCGAGTCGTCGACCACGATCAGGCGCTTGCCTTCGACGACGTCCCGCAGGGCGTTGAGCTTCAGCTTGATGCCGAGCTGGCGGATGGTGTTGCTGGGCTGGATGAAGGTGCGGCCCACGTAGGAGTTCTTCACAAACCCTTGCCCGTAGGGGATCTTGCTCTCCTCGGCATACCCGATAGCCGCCGGCGTGCCGGACTCCGGCACGGGAATCACCAGGTCGGCCTCGACGGGGAACTCACGCGCCAGCTGCCGCCCAATCTCGGCTCGGACGCTGTGCACCCGCTGGCCGCTGATCACGGTGTCGGGTCGGGCGAGGTAGACGAACTCGAAGAGACATCCCTTGGGCGCCGCCTCGGCGAACCGCTGCGTCCGTAGGCCGTCCTCGTCGATGGCGATCAGCTCGCCCGGCTCGATCTCTCGCACGAAGGTCGCCCCCACGATGTCGAGAGCTGCCATCTCCGACGCCACCACCCAGCCCCGCTCGAGGCGGCCGAGGACGAGTGGCCGGAAGCCCTGCGGGTCTCGAGCGGCGTACAACGTGCCTTGGTCCATGAAGACGAAGCAGAACGCCCCCCGGATGGTCGGCAGCACCTCCATGGCGGCCTGCTCAGGGGTCCGGTCGGGGTACGACGCGATGAGTGCGGCAACGAGGTCGGTGTCCGTGGACGCGTCCCCGGTGTTGGTGACAATGCCTAGGTGGTTCTGCGCCAGCTGGTCCACCCGCTTCGCGAGGTCACCGGTGTTGATGAGGTTGCCGTTGTGGCACAGCGCGATGGAGCCGTTCGCTGTCGGCCGGAAGGTCGGCTGGGCGTTGTGCCAGACACTCGAGCCGGTCGTCGAGTAGCGGGTGTGCCCGATCGCGACATAACCCTTGAGCGAGTTCAACGTCGGCTCGTCGAAAACCTGCGAGACGAGGCCCATGTCCTTGTAGACGAGGATCTTGGATCCGTCACCGACCGCCACTCCGGCCGACTCCTGCCCGCGATGCTGCAGTGCGTAGAGCCCGTAGTAGGTGAGCTTCGAGACGTCTTCGCCCGGTGCCCAGACCCCGAAGACGCCACAGGCGTCCTTGGGTGCTCTGTCCTGCGGGTCGAGGTCGGTGGTCAGCAAGCCATCTCCGCGCGGCACTGCCTCAGTCTAGACGGCACCGGCCTGTCCAGCGAGCACTGCAGCCTCGGGGGCGTGCTCGCGTCAGGCGAGCGGAAGCTGCCTGGAGAGGTCGGAGCGCTCGCCTGACGCTCTCGTCCGCCCGTCACGAACCGTCGTCGCGAAGTCCTCCGTGCCGCGCGCCAGCGCCAGCCAGGTGACGGGGTCGCTCTCCACGACGGCTGGTGGAGTCCCGCGCGTGTGGCGGGCACCCTCGAGACACTGGACTGCGGCGTACGGCGGCACTCTGACCTCGACGCTCTTCCCTGGGTATCGGCCGGTCAGCACAGCAAGGAAATGCTTCACCGCTGCCCGCTCGTCATCCTCGCTCACAGGTACGCCGC